>JBGSZD010000049.1:0-9653 GCA_041750575.1 Thiobacillus sp.
TTTGTTACAGATATTGTCGGTCTCGGTTTTCGAGAAAACCCTTATTTCATGCGCCCTGCAGCCAGACACCACCAGAAGCATTCCGCTGCCACCAGATAACCAACTGATTTTGTTTGATTTTTAACCGGACACTACTGATCCCGATAACAGTCGATCCCGAGCTGCAACGGGCTTTTCTCGCTGTCGCTATTGATCCGGCATGAGGGCACTTCTATAAATCGTCATTCCGGGGCGAGCCGGAATGACGAAATCAGAATTTGATAAAAGTGCCCATAAATCGTATGTCCGGTCAGCCTGCCAATGCCGCCTGCCGGATGGCTTCGGTTGCCCACTGGTTCAGGCTCTGGCCATGGGCGGCGGCGGCGATGACAGCGGCCTCGTGGGTCGCCGGATCAACGCGAAGCGAGAACTTGCCCGAGAAGTGTTTACGCGGTTCGATGCCTCGACGTTCGCAGGCCTCCAGGAACACGCGCAAGGACGTCTCGCCCTCGAGCCGCAATCCTTTTACGTCGGCCGCATAAAAATCGGCGCCGCCATTCAGTCCCACGAATTCCCCCCGGAACATTTGAATATCCGGATCGAAGGCGATAACAGCCTGATAGCCGTTGATTGTCATCGTATTCATGGTTTGACTCCATTCTCTTCCAGCCATTTTCGGATCGCCGCCACAGCGCCCTTGTCCGTATCCGGCGATGGGTGGGGGCGATGAAATACCCGCACCAGGCCGAACAGAAACACCTCGACGCGCGAGCCCTCGCGCTCCCCGATTTCCGCGCCAAGCTCCCGGAACAGCGCCTCGATATCGGTCCAACGGACATTTGCCGAGACCGGCCGGGCGAAAATCAATTCCAGCGTGCGCTGGCATTTGCGTTTCATGAACAAATGGTAGCAAAAATTGGTATCGTAGTATAGCCGCTGAAATTTATGGGCTATCTGCATTATGCGGAGTCCGTGCCTTGCCACGGCCAGGGAAGCCCTGAACAAGTCCTTCGACAAGCTCAGGACGAACGGCAAATGGTTGATTTCGTTCGTGGTGAGCCTGTCGAACCACATAGCAAACCAACTTGTTCAGGGCTTCCCTGGATGGCAATGTGGTAGAACGAAATCTCGTTATGGAAACGCTGATTAACCCAAAAAATCCATTAGCCCGTCATTCCGGGCTTGACCCGGAATCCAGATGCTTGATTTGACTGGACATACGATCTTTCACGGGCTTAAGCTCATAGAAAGTTCAATGCCTCCTTAAAGTGTGTATGATAAAAAACGGGCTACAATGTGGCTCACCAATCTGGAGGAAGAAGCCATGTCTGCTAATGCCGTAGTCCGTGCCCGCATAGACGAGCACATCAAGGAAGAAGCGACCGTCGTGCTGGCGGCGATGGGACTGACCGTGTCAGATGCTTTCCGCATCATGCTGACCCGCGTCGCCCGCGAGAAAGCCTTGCCATTCGAGCCGCTGGTTCCGAACGCCGTCACCATCAAGGCCATGAAGGAAGCTCGCCGTGGCAATCTGGAAACCGTGACACTGGGCGAACTCCAAGCGGTGCTTGATGCGGACGATTGAACAGTCGGGACAATTCAAGCGCGACCTCAAGCGCGAAGCAAAAGGCCCACACCGGCATGCGTTGCAAAGCGATTTCGTTGTCATCATCACGGCCTTGGCGAATGACCAAATACTGGCCGAGAAGCACCGCGATCACGCACTGACCGGCGACTGGAAGGATCACCGGGATTGCCACGTCAAGCCGGATTTGGTGTTGATTTATCGAAAACCGGATGACATGGTATTGCAGCTCGTTCGCCTTGGATCGCATAGCGAGCTTGGTCTGTGAGCGGCTGACGCCTACCCCGGTTCAGGGCAGGGACTCAACTCAATCCAGGCACCGGCTCGACAAAATCAGGATTCATGGAAGGCACCCACAAGCAACCTGGCTCCGGGCAAGCCATATCCCAGTTGGCTTGTCATCCAATCAACCGGATTATGAAAATCAGCTTGTCGGAAAACTTTACACACCATCCAAATCGGGATCGTGTTTTCCAAGTAACTGATCGCTAGGGGTAAAAGATGAAATCAGCGAGCCATCCTGAGCGATCAAACCAGAATTGGCAGATTTTCATGCCAAATTGTCACGCCATTTTGTCGGGATTCTTTACACATTGGATTCGACGCTGCCGGCCGAAAAGCTGCACGGCAACCCCAATTCAACGCGTAACCGATTGATTGCAAATAGCATAAGTGTATTAGCGCGCCATAATGGAACAACCATTGCTTTGTAACGGACGCCGCTGAATTTTTTGGTGCTGTGATTTTTTTGGCACCCGTGGCAGGAGGATGTAGTTGTTTGATCGATCGATACTTAATCTACATGAGGAGATTTAATAATGAAATTCACGATGACACAAATCGCTGCAGCAGTAGTTTTGTCTGCAACCGCAATGTCCGCTCAGGCCGTAACACTAACCTTTGCAAATAGCGCTGGTGGCAGCTACACGAGCGGCGTTTTTGCCAGCGGTACTGGTGCAAGCGCATTCACGGCAGGCAATGAATTCCGCATGATTAGCGGTACTAATACCATTGGCGGTGGCGGACAAAAAAGCACCATGAGTGGTGACGAGGTTTGGAGTTTTGATAATACCTCTACCAAATGGACGGGCGTAGCTGGTGGTGCTCTAGTGGGCGGCGCAGCATCAAGTACACATTGCGCTCTGGGTGGTTGTGCTGGTATTGATGATGGCGCTGTCTTTTTCGGACCTGTTTTCGGCTTTTTGGCATCACTCGATGGTAATACTATTGGCCTGACACCTGCTACGATGAATTTTGGCAGTTTGGCTGGTGGTATTGATGCGGGTGACACTTTTAGCATTCTAATGCCCTTGCTAGAAGCACACTGGGGTGATTCGCGTTTCCCGATGGCTGCGGTTACTTTTAATGGCGTGGTCACGGATGCGGCTGGTCACTTCTTGCTGACGGCTGAACACACGATTACGGCGGCGGAAGATCCGGATAGTGCTGGCTTTGCTGACTTTACTGCCCAGTGGCGTTACGAAGGTGTTGTTAGTGCAGCCCCGGTGCCCGAGGCATCCACCTACGGCATGATGCTGGCAGGTTTGGGGCTGGTGGGTTTCGCGGTCCGCCGTCGTAACCAGCAGGCTTGATTGGTTTCGGCTGAAAGGCCGCTTCAGTCTACTCGGCTACACAGGCTAAGGAAATGAACAATACGGCGGGGTTGATCCCGCCGTATTGTTTTTTTGATCTGCGAAACCCGTGGCATTTTTGAAACAGAGAGAGCACCACATCGGTCTTGTTTATCGCTATGCGGTATCAAGCTACTGGTAAAATCTAGCTAAACCTTTAAGTGGTGGCTCCATCCACTTATTTTCTATTTCAATAAAGCTCCTGGAGGAGATTATGCGTTTTGCACTGAGACATGCCGCACTGGCAACTGCCTGTATGGCGGCTTTTCCGGCATTTGCAACCAATGGTTATTTTTTGCCTGGAAGTGGTTTCCGCTCGCAAGGCATGGGGGGTGTCGGCATTGCATTTGGCCGTGACTCCCTGTCGATCGCATCCAATCCGGCCAATATTGTGAATACGGGTATGCGCGCTGATCTGGGTTTTGGCGTTTTCAATCCTGAACGACACGCTGCAGTAGGTTCTGACGCCGGCCAGCAAGCAGTATTTGGGGGGGCTTTTCATGGTTCTGTCGAGAGTGACAATAAGTACTTCATCGTGCCAGAAATGGGTATGACTATGCCTCTAACAGAAAGTCTTCACGCTGGTTTTGCGGTAGTGGGTAATGGCGGTATGAATACTACCTATCGTGATAATTTTTTCTCGTTTTTTGACAGTACCCCGCCTAGAGATGTGACGCTTGGCGTTGATATGATGCAATTGATCGTGCCTGTCACTGTTGGCTATAAACTTAACGAAGACCACGCAATCGGCGCCTCGCTGAATTTAGCTGTCACACGGTTCAGAGCCTACGGACTGGATGCATTCCGAGAATTCCCTATTGGCTCCGACAATGACCATCTGACGGGACAGGGTTTTGATTACAGTTACGGGGCGGGCGTCAGGTTGGGTTGGCAAGGCGAGTTTCTGGAGGACAAACTCACTCTAGGTTTGACCTATTCCACCAGGACTTACATGACCAAGCTCGATAAATACCGCGGCCTGTTCGCAGAACAAGGTGATTTCGATATTCCGGAAAACTACGGCATCGGTATTGCCTATAAGCCCAAGAAAAATCTGGTGATTGCTGCTGATGTGATGCGCATCAATTACAACGACATTGCCTCGATCGGTAACAGAGGGCCTGGCACGCCGTTCACTTCCCTTGGAATACCTGCCCTTCAAGACCATTCTAAGGACCTTGGCTTGGACAATGGTATGGGATTTGGCTGGGATAATCAGACCGTATACAAGCTTGGCGTACAGTATGGGGTCAATCGGAGGCTACTGGTTCGTGCGGGTTACAACTATGGCAAAAGCCCCATCCCAGATGATCAACTCACCTTTAATACTCTGGCTCCCGCGACTGTTGAGAGACATTATTCGGCAGGGTTTACTTACAAAGCCTCAGACGAACTTGAAGTCACAGGCACTTATATGTATGTCGCCCCGAACGGCCAGCATAACCCTAGTAACCAAAACATCCTTGGCGGTGTTGCTATAGACATGCACCAAAACTTGTTTGCCCTAAGTTTAGGGTGGGTGCTTGATCCAGGCTCGAAGTCGCTGGATGAATACGGCGAAGGCGACTGGGCCGGCATCAATTTCGACAACTGGTATGCCGGCTTCGGGTTTGGTCAATCGAAATATGGCAGCGTTGCTGCGACTTCGGCCAACACCAACACCGAAGGCTGGAAGGTTTACACCGGTTATCAGTTCAACAAGTACCTGGGCGTCGAGGGCGGCTATTCCAACCTGAATGATATGACGGCTACCAACGGCACGACCCGTACTGAAATAGAGAGCGAAGCTTGGTCGCTGGCTGCGGTGGGTTCGTATCCGCTGACCGATAAGCTTTCGGTGACGGGCAAACTGGGCGCGGCTTATGTGCTCACCAACACGGATACCAAGGTGGGTGCGGCGGTTGCAACGCGCAGTGGCGAAGACGGCTACCAGCCCAACTACGGGGTGGGGGTCAGCTACGCGTTGCTGGATAACTTCAAGCTGCGCGCCGAGTGGGAACGCTTCGAGCTTGACGATGTGGCCGCCGATCATGTGGATCTGATGACGGCGGGTTTCTCAGTGGCGTTCTAACAGCCGCAACTGCTCGATTTACAAGAAGCCGGGGTTGATCCCCGGCTTTTTTGTGGGCGAAAGCGGTTCAATCGAGCGTCGCGTGCATCATCGAAATCACCGTCTGCCCACTGTGCGAATTCTGCTGCCCGCAATTGAAATGTGGTTCAAGCGACAGCAAGCACCAAATGTCCGAGAGGTTCGGCTGCGGGCCTCACCTTGATTTCGATGTCGTAGCCTAACCGATTCAAGCAGTCCATCAACTTGCGTTCGGACAAGTTGGAGAAGTCGCCGCGCAACATGCCAGACACCTTCGGTTGGGTGATGCCCATGCGACGAGCCGCCTCTTCTTGGGTGAGGCCGAGTTTGCGCACGGCTTTGGCGATCTCGATCACCAAACCGGATTTGATTTTGAGTTTTTCGGCGTCGGGTAAACCGAGATCGGCAAAGACATTCCCCGAGCTGACTTCTACCTCAATGCCATCAATGATTCGTTTTGCCATTTCGTAGCTCCTTCGCAAGCACCTCGGCCACCTTCAGCCTGGCGCGGATGATGTCCATGTCCTCTTTCGGTGTGGCGATCCCGCTTTTGCTCTTTTTCTGGAAGCAATGCAGGACGAACACGGTTTCCTCGAACTTGACGGTATAGACAGCGCGGTACGTGCCGCCGATGTCGTTTTCGACCACTTCCAGGACGCCGGCCCCGCCGAATCCCTTCATCACCTTCGCTGCGTCGTGCTGATCGCTGTGCTGCGCGAAGTCAAGGGCGTGGCCGAAGAACTTTCGCACATCGGCAGGCAGGGCCATTAAGTCTTTTTTGCTACTCCCGACCCAGACGAGCAATTTTTCTTGTGTTGCCATGCACACATTATACCCGTAATGGAATAAGTGCTGGATAACTTCAAGCGGTGCGCCGAGTGGGAACGTTTCGAGCTCGACGATGTGGCCGCCGATCATGTGGATCTGATGACGGCGGGTTTCTCGGTGGCGTTCTATCAGCCGCAACTGCTCGATTTACAAGAAGCCGGGGTTGATCCCCGGCTTTTTTGTGAGTGAAAGAAGCGAGGCAATAGTAACGCACCACTATTAGATGCCAATGAACTATTACTGTGATGAATAATACGTGCTTTACCCGCGCGCGCTAATTGGCCGCTTATTCCCATCTGGGTATAATTAAAATATGGAAGAGAAACAAAAGCCGCTTCTCTGGGTTGCATCTTCAAAGAAGGACTTGAAGGCGCTACCCGAGGATGTGCAGGATGTTTTTGGATACGCTCTACACTTGGCCCAGGAAGGCAAGAAACATGACCAGGCGAAGCCACTCAAGGGTTTCGGTGGCGCAGGTGTTCTGGAGGTCGTTGAGGATTTCAAAAGCGATACGTACCGGGCAGTCTACACAGTCAAATTCGGCAGCACTGTTTATGTTCTGCACTGCTTTCAGAAGAAATCGACGCATGGTGTTGAAACTCCCAAACCTGATATGGATCTGATTCGGGAAAGATTGAAAGCGGCGGAAGCGCACGCGAAAGGAGCAAAGAAATGATCGAGATCGAGAAGAGCAGCGGTAATGTGTATGCCGACCTGGAAATTCCAGACGCTGGTGAAATGCAAGTTAAAGCTCGGCTAGCCGCCAAGATAGGTGAGATCATCAAGCATCGGCACCTTACCCAGCAGCAAGCAGCAGAAATTCTCGGCATGACCCAGCCGAAGCTGTCTGGCATGCTGCGCGGACAATTCCGAGGGATCAGCGAGGCCAAAATGTTGGAATGCCTCAACCATCTCGGGCGAGACGTTCAGATCGTCGTCCGCAAGGCTTCGCGCACGCATGCAAGCGGTCGAACCAGTGTTGTATTCACCTGATCGGAGCCTTAAAACGCGGTTCCCGGTTTTTGTCTCGTGAGGCGGCGAACGTCCGCTTCAGCGATCTCAGAAAGGTGTGGGCGATCAGGGTGAACCTCGTGGGAACGCTTCGAACTCGACGATGTGGCCGCCGATCATGTGGATCTGATGACGGCGGGTTTCTCAGTGGCGTTCAAATTTACCCGATGAGGCCGACAACCACCTCATTGAATTGGCGATGGCCGGCGGTGCGGCGGCGATCATTTCCCACAATGTACGTGACATTCGCCGTGGCGAGTTGTTGTTAAACGGGTTGCGGGTACTTACGCCCGCCGACTATTTAGAGAAAATACGATGAGTACGTTAACAGTTCGTTTGCCCGATAGCACTGCGGACAGGCTCAAGTCGCTGGCTCGGAGCCGTGGCTTGAGTGTGAATAAGTTGGTGGAGGAAATGAGCGCTCAGGCACTGGCAGCCTGGGATACCGAAAACCGGTTCCGCACGCTGGCGGCGCAAGGCGATGTGCAGCAGGCGCTGGGGGTACTGGATCGGCTGGATGCCGGCGATTAAATCGATATCGCCTGCATTCAATCGAGTGCAGCCAGCGCCGCCTCGGGGGCTTTGTCCAATACCTTGAGCAGAGCCTTGGCTGCACCAGTCGGGCAGCGTTTGCCTTGTTCCCAATTGCGGATGGTGTCGAGCGAAACGTCGATCCGCTGTGAAAACGCCGCTTGGCTAAGCCCAAGACGTTTTCTGACCCGGCGTGCGAATTTCGCCGCGTCCTGCATGGCTTCGGCCTCGTCGACAGCTTGGTGCGCGGCAATGTCCGACTCGGTGGTGGCGTCCACACGGGCAGTGTCGATGCGCCCCAAAGCCGGGGTGGCCGGGATGGCAGGATTAATTGTTGCGCGTACTGTCTTCATAATATTTGACCTCTCGTTGGTTGGCTTTGCGCGCCGAGACAATCCGCATGGCATCGTGGCGGGTGTGTAGACCACTATGAACAGACGTTTCTCGATCATCCCCATCAATTGGTAGCGTTCTTCACCGTAGCTGTGCCTGGTGTCGGCATGAACGATTCGGCTGGGATCGAAAAATGCCCGTGCGGCGTAGGCGAAATCAAATCCGCGTTGTGTAAAGCACACTTCGCTTTTGGCTTCATCCCATTCAAAATTCATTAAGAAAGTGTAGCCCATTGAGCCACACCCATCAAGGTGAGCTTTCGAGCTGGGCTTCGATCGACGGCCTGATCGCGTTGAAACAGGCGGTTTGTTGATTAAATCCTTTAGATACTGAGGATTTTTCATGCTGCGTCGATGGTGTGGTCAAAATCCATCTGATCGTGTGGATTTTTCTGTAGAGATGAGGACGCCGCTCCAGCCTCCCGCGTGGCTACGCCGTCGATTCTTCGCGGGATCTAAGGCGATTTCCATTCAATTTATTGAATGCACACCAATTACCCTGGTCAAGGCCGAACCTTAAGCTGTCTATAAACCAATCCGCAGTCCGGCATACAAATATTTCATCCCGTTCCCCGCCTGGCGCGCGTCCTGCTTTTGTCATCAAAATGTGTGCTTGGTGTAACATTCGCACCACATAATTCCCAAAAACCCGGATCAAGAGGAAGACCCAAATGCAAGGATTCAAGAAGCTGTATCTGCCGTTGTTGATTGCTGCGCTGGTGGTGGGCTGCGGCGACAAGAAAGAAGGCGCGACGACCGAGGAGAAGGGCGCGACTCAGGTGGCGGCCAAGGTCAACGGCACCGAACTGACGGTGCATCAGATCAACTACGCGCTGCAGCGCATCCCCAACCTGGACAAGGATCAATCCAAGGCAGCGTCGCTGCAGGTGGTGAAGAACCTGGTCGACCAGGAAGTGCTGGTGCAGAAAGCGACGGAAGACAAGCTGGACCGCGATCCCGCGGTGGTGCAGGCGCTGGACGCCGCGCGCCGCCAGATTCTGGCCGAGGCCTACATGAGCCGCAAGCTGGGCACGCCGACCGAGCCGAGCGACGCCGAGGTGACGGACTATTTCAACCAGCATCCGGAACT
The DNA here is from genome assembly GCA_041750575.1 of Thiobacillus sp. Classification (GTDB taxonomy): domain Bacteria; phylum Pseudomonadota; class Gammaproteobacteria; order Burkholderiales; family Thiobacillaceae; genus Thiobacillus. The sequence continues at coordinate 9,137 of JBGSZD010000049.1, forward strand.
GTTCAGCAAGCGCAAGCTGTATCGCCTGCAGGAAATCTCGATCAAGGCGCCCGCGGACAAGCACGAAGCTATCCGCAAGCAGCTCGCCGCTTCCAAAACCTTGAACGATTTTGGCGCATGGCTGAAGGCGGAAAACCTGCCGGTGAAAGCCGCGCAGGGCGTGAAGCCGGCCGAGCAGCTGCCACTGGAATTGCTGCCCAAACTGAGCCAGATGCCCGACGGCCAGGCCATGGTGGTGAATACGCCGGAAGGCCTGCTGGTGGTCGTGCTGGCGGGTTCGCAGGCGCAGCCGGTGACGATGGAGCAGGCCAAGCCCGCGATTGCGCGCTTGCTGCAGCAACAGGCACGCCAGAAAGCCGCCAAGGCCGAACTGGATGCGCTGAAGAAAGCCGCCAAGATCGAATACGTGGGCGAGTTCGTCGATGCCGGCAAGGAAGCCGTGGCGCCTGCTGCGGCCCCGGCCGATCCCGCTGCCGCCACTCCGGCCGAACCGGCTGCGCAGGCTGCCCCTGCAGCC
>JBGSZD010000050.1:0-20125 GCA_041750575.1 Thiobacillus sp.
CCCAGCTTGGTATCGTGTTCAAGGCGCGTTCAGTTGTGCTGACGACCGGGACATTTCTTGCGGGTCTGGTACACGTTGGCCTGGCTAATTTTCAGGCCGGACGCATGGGCGACCCGCCTGCCGTCTCGCTTGCAGCACGGCTGCGCGAACTGAATCTGCCGGCCGGACGCCTGAAAACCGGCACCCCGCCGCGCATCGACGGCCGCACTATCGATTACAGCCAGACCCAGGTGCAGCCGGGCGACGACCCGGCGCCGGCGTTCTCCTTCATGGGCGATGCGGTGTCGCGTCCCGAGCAGCGCCCATGCTGGATCACCCATACCACGGCGGAAACGCACGAGATCATCCGCGGCGGCCTTGATCGCTCACCGATGTATACCGGCGTGATTGAGGGTGTGGGACCGCGCTACTGCCCGTCGATCGAGGACAAGATCACCCGCTTCGCCGACAAGGCGTCGCATCAGATTTTCCTCGAACCCGAAGGGCTGACGACCCACGAGATTTACCCCAACGGCATTTCGACCTCGCTGCCGTTCGACGTGCAGTTGCGCATCGTGCGCTCGATCCCCGGGCTGGAGCACGCGCACATCCTGCGCCCCGGCTACGCCATCGAATACGATTACTACGACCCTCGCAACCTCAAGGCTTCGCTCGAAACCAAATCCATTGCCGGCCTGTTTTTCGCCGGGCAGATCAACGGTACCACCGGCTACGAAGAGGCCGCCGCGCAGGGCCTGCTGGCCGGGATCAATGCCGGGTTGCAGGCGCAGGGTCGCGACGCCTGGAGCCCGGGTCGGCACGAAGCCTACCTCGGAGTGCTGGTCGACGACCTTATCACGCGCGGCGTGTCGGAGCCTTACCGCATGTTCACCAGCCGCGCCGAATATCGCCTGCAGCTGCGCGAAGACAACGCCGACATGCGTCTGACTGAAGCCGGGCGCACCCTCGGCGCGGTCGACGACGCGCGTTGGGACGTATTCAATCGCAAACGGGACCAAGTGGCGCGCGAAACCGAGCGGCTCAAATCCACATGGGTCAACCCGGCCATGCTACCGGCGGACGAAGCCACCCGTCTCATCGGTCAGCCGATTGAACACGAATACAGCCTATTTGAATTGCTGCGCCGCCCGAACCTGAACTACACACAAGTGCTTACGCTACCCGGCGGCGGCGCCAGCGCCGCGGATCCACGCGTTGCAGAGCAGGTCGAAATCGCCGCCAAGTACCAAGGCTATATTGACCGCCAGAACGAGGAGGTCGACAGGCAGCGCGAACAGGAAACCCTGCGCCTGCCTGCCGATATCGACTACAGCCTGTTCATCGGGTTGTCGATGGAAGTGCGCCAGCGCTTGCAGAAGGCCCGCCCCGAAACGCTGGGGCAGGCGGCACGGCTGCAAGGCATCACCCCGGCGGCGATTTCGGTGCTGCTGGTATACGCCAAACGCGGGTTCAAGCCCGACCCCGTGCCTTCCCCTTCAGGATTGGCGAAGAAAAGCGCATGACCGTCAAACAACAGCTCGCGGAGGGAATCGCCGCCTTGGGCTTGGCCTTGCCCGCCGGCGCCGAGACTAAACTCTTGGCCTATCTGGCGCTGCTGGACAAATGGAACCGTGTGTACAACCTGACCGCGGTACGCGACGCGGAGCGCATGGTGAGCCACCATCTGCTGGATTCGCTGGCGGCGGCGCCTTATTTTCAGGTGGGGGCCGTGCTCGACGTCGGCAGCGGCGGCGGTCTGCCGGGCATCCCGCTGTCAATTGCGCAGCCGGACCTGCAGGTGACGCTGATCGACAGCATCGCCAAGAAAACCGCTTTTCTGTTGCAGGCCAAGGCCGAACTGGGGCTGGCCAATCTGAATGTGGTGACGGGCCGGGTGGAGGATTTTCGGCCCGAAACAGGGTTCGATAGCATCACCTCGCGCGCGTTTTCCGACCTCAAGGAATTCGTCACGCTGACCCGCCATCTGCTCAAACCGGGCGGCCTCTGGCTGGCGATGAAGGGCCTGTATCCGAATGAGGAAATAGCCGTGCTGCCGGATAACGTGAGAGTAAGCGCTGACAACGCACTGGTCGTCCCCGGGCTCGATGCGAGCCGCCATTTGATTGTTCTGGAGCCTGTTGAATGAGTCGAATTCTGGCAATTGCCAATCAGAAGGGTGGTGTCGGCAAGACGACGACGGCAGTGAATCTCGCCGCCGCGCTGGCTGAATTGGGTCAGCGCGTGCTGCTGGCCGACCTCGACCCGCAGGGCAACGCGACCATGGGCGCGGGCATCGAAAAGCGTACCGCGCTGCCGACCGTGTACCAGATCCTGCTCAACCAGGTGAGCGTACGCGAGGCGCGGATGCGCTCGAAACCAGGCCATTTCGACGTCATTCCGGCCAATCGTGAACTGGCGGGCGCCGAAATCGACCTGGTGAACCTGGAACAGCGTGACCTGCGGCTGAAAGTCGCGCTGGCGCAGGTGGCCGACGATTACGATTTCATCCTGATGGATTGCCCACCGACGCTGAATCTGCTGACCGTCAACGCCTTCGCCGCCGCGGAGTCGGTGCTGATTCCGATGCAGTGCGAATACTACGCGCTGGAAGGGATGACCGATCTGGTTGCCACCATCAAGAAGGTCAAGCAACGCTTGAATCCATCCATCCAGATCGAAGGCCTGCTTCGCGTGATGTTCGACCCGCGCAGCACGCTGGCGCAGCAGGTGTCGGATCAGCTCAAGCAGCATTTCGGCGACAAGGTGTACGACACGGTGATTCCGCGCAACGTGCGTCTCGCCGAGGCGCCCAGCCACGGCTTGCCGGTGTTGGCCTACGACCGCCAGTGCAAGGGCGCGAAAGCGTATGTGGAACTGGCTGAGGAAACGCTCAAGCGTGCCGGCCTGACAGCAAGGGAGAAGCAACATGGCCAAGCCTAAGGGACTGGGACGCGGGCTCGATGCATTGCTCGGCGGCGAGGACAGCGCCGCGCCGCCGCAGGGCGATCTGCGCATGATGAACGTGTCGCAACTCGCGCCGGGCAAATACCAGCCGCGCACCCAGATGGATAGCGAGTCGCTGCAGGAACTGGCCGACTCCATCCGTGCGCAGGGCCTGATGCAACCGATTCTGGTGCGCGAAGTGGCCAGCGGCTACGAAATCATCGCGGGTGAGCGTCGCTGGCGAGCGGCGCAGTTGGCCGGGTTGAGTGAAATTCCGGTGCTGCTGCGCGAGGTGGCCGACGACGCTGTGGCGGCGATGGCGCTGATCGAAAACATCCAGCGCGAAGATCTCAACGCCATCGACGAAGCGCACGGTCTGCAGCGGCTGATCCACGAATTCGGCATGACGCATGAAGCGGTTGCGCAGGCGGTCGGCAAATCGCGCGCGGCGGTGTCCAACCTGTTGCGCCTGCTCAATCTGTCGCGCCCGGTGCAGGACATGCTGACCGCCGGGCTGCTCGAAATGGGCCATGCACGCGCGTTGCTGCCTTTGCACGCGGGTGCGCAGCGCGAACTGGCGCACGAAATCGAAACCAAGGGTCTGTCGGTGCGTGAGGTCGAACGTCGCGTAGCACACCTGAAGGACGCCACCGTCGCCCCAGCCAGCCAGGCGGTCTCGCGCGATGTGATGCGTCTGGAAGAAGCGCTGTCCGACACGCTCGGCATGACGGCCCATGTGCAGACCAACAGCAAGGGCGGCGGCAAACTGACGCTGAATTTCGCCAGCGCAGACGAATTGCAGGGCTTGGTGCAACGGCTGGGCATCCAGCTATAATGCCGCCCACCGTGGGCTACAGGCCTGGTTTAAACGCACAAATTACTACGTACTGAAATTCATCATCAAGCAGCTTGATGATTGCATAGACCAAGCTAATTCTTGTATCATGCGCGGCTAATGTTCACCGGCATTGAAACCGGCACCCGACGGGTGGCCTTCGCGCAAGCGGGACTCGCGCCCATCGCGCTACTGGTTGGGGTGGCGGTGGTCGGGATCGAGGCTGGGCTGGCTGGGCTGTATGGCGTACTGATTGCGCTGGCTTTCAGTTTGGTTCTGGTGTGGCGCGAACGGCAATCGATGCAACATCCCGAATGGGATCAGCACCGTTTGTTCAAGCTGTTCATCCGTACCGGGGTCGAGCGCCTGGTCCTGCTGGTCGGACTCTTGGTGGTGGGGCTTGGTGTGCTGAAGTTGTCGCCCTTGCCTTTAATGCTGGGGCTGGTGCTGGCCCAGTTTGCCTGGCTGGCCGCGGCGACTGGCCGCACCAGTAAATAACAATAAGCTGTCTATTCGATGGGTTTTGCCAAGGTTGGTTTTGAATGGGGACGCGTGGCGTGTCCATCCAAAACTCACTTATTGAATCAATCACATGGCTACGGAATACGCTTCCTCTGGCGAGTACATCAAGCATCACCTGCAGAATCTCACCCTCGGTAAATTACCCGCAGGTTACGAACGTCACGACCATCACGGTAACGTCGAGGTTTTGTCGCAGTCCACGCTGACCTTCGCGCACAACGCTCAGGAAGCCAAGGACATGGGCTTCTGGGCACTCAACGTCGATAGTTTTGCTTTCAGCTTTATTCTTGGCGCGCTATTCCTGCTTCTGTTCGCCAAGGCGGCCAAAAATGCCACCACCGGCGTGCCTTCCGGTTTGCAGAATTTCGTCGAGTGGATCATCGAGTTTATCGACAACTCCGTGCGCGGTTCCTTCTCGCACCGCAATGCACTGGTCGCGCCACTGGCGTTGACTGTGTTCATGTGGGTGTTCCTGATGAACCTGATGGACTTGCTTCCAGTCGACTGGCTGCCCTTTGCCGCAACTGCGGCCGGCGTGCCGTTTCTGAAAGTGGTGCCATCGACCGACCCCAACGTGACCTTCGGCATGTCGCTGTCGATCTTCTTCCTGGTGCTGTTCTACAGCGTCAAGATGAAAGGCGCGGGCGGCTTTTTCTCCGAGCTGGCCTTTCAACCCTTCCCCAAAGTCCTGTTCCCGGTCAACCTGCTGCTCGAAGGCGTGGGCCTAATAGCCAAGCCGATTTCGCTGGCCCTGCGTCTGTTCGGCAACATGTATGCCGGTGAAATGATCTTCATCCTGATCGCACTGATGTTTGGCGGCGGCTGGATTCTGGCGGTGTTCGGCGGTGCGCTGCAGTGGGCGTGGGCGGTGTTCCACATCCTCATCATCACGCTGCAGGCCTTCATCTTCATGACGCTGACCATCGTGTACCTGGACATGGCGCACGCCGAGCATCATTAAGCCCGGCACCATTGATTTCGTTTTGATTCACTTTGTTTTCAACTTTGATTTTTACTTTTAGGAGCAACAAATGGAAATGACTCAAGCCGTGCTGTTCGTCGCTGGTGCCCTGATGATGGGTTTGGGCGCACTCGGCGCCGCCGTTGGTATCGGCATCCTCGGTGGCCGTTTCCTCGAAGGCGCTGCCCGTCAGCCCGAACTGATTCCGATGCTGCGCACCCAGTTCTTCATCGTGATGGGTCTGGTCGACGCCGTGCCGATGATCGCCGTCGGTCTGGCCATGTACGTTCTGTTCGCCGTTGCCGGTTAATTCGCGGGTTGGTACGGAATTTCACTAACCCCGTTATTTAAGGTGCGGATATGAATTTCAACGCAACTTTGATCGGCCAGTCCATCACGTTCATCCTCTTCGTGTGGTTCTGCATGAAGTTCGTGTGGCCGCCGATCATGAGCGCGCTCGAAGCGCGCAAGAAGCAGATCGCCGACGGCCTCGCCGCAGCCGATCGCGGCAAGCACGAGCTGGAGCTGGCGGCAAAAAAGGCCGGCGACAACATGCGTGAAGCCAAGGTGCAGGCTGCCGAAGTGATCGCCCTGGCTGAAAAGCGTGCGGCGCAAATCGTCGAAGAAGCAAAAACGGCTGCCAAGGAAGAAGGCGACCGCCAGCTTGCCGCCGCTCAGGCCAATATCGCCCAGGAAACCAACCGTGCACGCGAAAGCCTGCGCGAGCAGGTGGCCGGGCTGGCCATAGCGGGCGCGGAAAAAATCCTGCGTCGCGAAGTCAATGCGCAAACGCATGCTGACCTCCTGGGCCAGCTGAAAGCCGAGCTGTAAGTCATGAGCGAACTGTCTACCCTGGCACGTCCCTATGCCGAAGCGGTGTTCCGCATGGCGCAGGGTGAAAACGGCCTGACGGGCTGGTCCGCACGCGTGCAATCGCTGGCGCTCATCGTGGCGGATGTCCTGGTGGCACGCTTGATCGCCGACCCTGCGGTGTCGGCGGATCGCGTGGCCGGCCTGATCATCGATGTGGCCGGTGCCGACCTGGGCGAGCGCGGCGCCAACTTCGTCAAGGTGCTGGCTGAAAACGGCCGTCTGGCGTTGCTGCCGGAGATCAGTGCCCAGTTCGAAACGCTGAAGGCGAATGCCGAAGGTACGCTCGAAGCGATCATCACCAGCGCACAGCAGCTGACGCAAGCGCAGATCGACGACCTGGTGGCCGGACTCAAGGCCAAGTTCAACCGTGCAGTGAACGTGCAGGTTGCGGTCGATCCCGAACTGATCGGCGGCGCGGTCATTGCCATTGGCGACCAGGTGATCGACGGTTCGGTCAAAGGGCGGCTACAGCGCATGGCGTTTGCCCTGCAAGGCTAATCGAAACCATACATTTATCGGAACCTCGCGGTTCGGAGAACAGACATGCAATTGAATCCAAGCGAAATCAGCGAACTGATTAAGGCCAAGATCGAAAACCTTGGTGCGTCGAGCGAACTGCGCACCCAGGGCACGATCGTTTCCGTCACCGACGGCATCGTCCGCATTCATGGTTTGTCCGACGTGATGTCGGGTGAAATGATCGAAATGCCGGGCAACACCTTCGGTGTCGCATTGAACCTCGAGCGCGACTCCGTCGGCGCGGTGATCCTGGGTGACTACGAACACATCACTGAAGGCGACGTCGCCAAGTGCACTGGCCGCATTCTCGAAGTGCCGGTTGGCCGTGGCCTGCTTGGCCGCGTCGTCAACTCGCTGGGTCAGCCCATCGACGGCAAGGGCCCCATCGCTGCCGACAAGACGATGCCGATCGAGCGCATCGCGCCCGGCGTGATCGAACGTAAATCGGTCGACCAGCCGGTGCAGACCGGCCTCAAGTCGATCGACGCCATGGTGCCGGTGGGTCGTGGTCAGCGCGAACTGATCATTGGCGACCGCCAGACCGGCAAGACTGCTGTTGCGATCGACGCGATCATCAATCAAAAAGGCACCGGCGTTAAGTGCATCTACGTCGCCATCGGCCAGAAGGCCTCCTCGGTGGCCAACGTGGTGCGCAAGCTCGAAGAGCACGGCGCGATGGACCACACTATCGTTGTCGCGGCAACGGCTGCCGACGCGGCGGCGATGCAATACATTGCTCCGTACTCCGGCTGCACCATGGGCGAATATTTCCGCGACCTCGGTGAAGACGCGCTGATCGTATACGACGATCTGACCAAGCAGGCCTGGGCCTACCGTCAGGTGTCGTTGCTGCTGCGCCGTCCGCCTGGCCGCGAAGCTTACCCCGGCGACGTGTTCTACCTGCACTCGCGTCTGCTCGAGCGCGCCGCGCGCGTCAATGCCGACTACGTTGAAAAAATCACCAATGGCGCTGTCAAAGGCAAGACCGGTTCGCTGACCGCGCTGCCGATCATCGAAACGCAGGCTGGCGACGTGTCCGCCTTCGTGCCGACCAACGTGATCTCGATTACCGACGGCCAGATCTTCCTGGAAACCGACCTCTTCAACGCCGGTATCCGCCCCGCGATCAACGCCGGTCTGTCGGTGTCGCGCGTCGGCGGTGCCGCGCAGACCAAGGTCATCAAGAAGCTCGGTGGCGGTGTCCGTCTGGCGCTGGCGCAGTATCGCGAACTCGCGGCCTTCGCGCAGTTCGCATCCGACCTCGACGAAGCCACCCGCAAGCAACTGGAGCGCGGCCGTCGCGTGACCGAACTGATGAAGCAGGCGCAGTACTCGCCGATGTCGGTGTCGCAAATGGCGCTGACCCTGTTCGCTGTCAACAAGGGCTACATGGACGACGTCGAAGTCAACAAGATTCTGCCGTTCGAATCCGCGTTGGGCGCATTCATGAAGTCCAAGTACGCCAGCATCATGGACACCATCGAAACCAGCGGCAACATGGATGATGCGACTGAAAAAGCACTCACCGCCGCGGTGGACGAGTTCAAGAAAACCGGCGTCTATTAATGACCGTGCTGATCAGGAGCCGCTGGTTTTAAGGAGTAAGTATGGCAGCCGGAAAAGAGATACGGACCAAGATCAAGAGCGTGGAGAACACGCGCAAGATCACCAAGGCCATGGAAATGGTCGCGGCGTCCAAGATGCGCAAGGCACAGGAACGCATGAAGGCCGCGCGCCCCTACGCCGAGAAAATCGCCCGTGTGGCGACGCACTTGGCATACGCCCACCCGGAATACAAGCACCCGTTTGTGATTGAGCGTGAGACCGTCAAGCGCGTCGGCGTCATCGTCATCAGTTCCGACAAGGGTCTGTGCGGCGGCCTCAACACCAACGCCTTCCGCGTGGTGGTGAACCAGATGAAGCAATGGGAAGCCGCCGGCGTCGGCATCGACGTCACCGCGATCGGCAACAAGAGCCTGGGTTTCATGCAGCGCCTCGGCACCAATGTGGTGTCGCAACTGACCGGCATCGGCGACACGCCGCACATGGACAAGCTGATCGGGCCGGTCAAGCTCATGCTGGATGCGTACCTGGAAGGCAAGATCGACGCGCTTTACATCGTCTACAACCGCTTCATCAACACCATGAAGCAGGAGCCAACGCTGACCCAATTGCTGCCGCTGGCGCAAATGGAAGACGCCGACGAAGCCAGCCTGAAAACGCACTGGGACTACATTTACGAACCCGATGCGAAGCCGGTGGTCGATGGCATGCTGATGCGTTACATCGAGTCGCTGGTGTATCAGGGCGTGGCGGAAAACATCGCGTGCGAACAATCGGCGCGGATGGTGGCGATGAAAGCCGCGTCCGACAACGCCAAGGACGTGATCGGCGAACTGAAGCTGGTGTACAACAAAACCCGTCAGGCTGCGATTACCAAGGAACTGTCCGAGATCGTCGCCGGTGCGGCTGCGGTTTGATCGGCTTACCGACGCGCAATAAACAGAATTCAATTTTTAGGAAAGCAACAACATGAGCAACGGAAAAATTGTTCAGATCATCGGCGCCGTGGTCGACGTGGAGTTTTCGCGTGATGCCATGCCCAGGGTCTTCGAAGCATTGAAAATGCAAACTCCCGAGCTGACCCTCGAAGTTCAGCAGCAGTTGGGCGACGGTGTGGTGCGTGCGATTGCGATGGGTTCCACCGACGGTTTGCGTCGCGGCATGGAAGTGCTCGCCACCGGCAACCCGATCATGGTGCCGGTTGGGCAGGCAACGCTGGGCCGCATCATGAACGTTCTGGGCACGCCCATCGATGAAGCCGGGCCGGTCAACGCCGACAAGCTCATGCCGATTCACCGCAAGCCGCCGGCGTACGCCGACCAGGCTACCGCGGTTGAAATTCTCGAAACCGGCATCAAGGTCATCGACCTGATCATGCCGATCGCCAAGGGCGGTAAAGTCGGCCTGTTTGGCGGCGCCGGCGTGGGCAAGACCGTGACGTTGATGGAACTGATCCGCAACATTGCCGTCGCGCACTCCGGCTTCTCGGTGTTCGCCGGCGTCGGCGAACGGACCCGCGAAGGCAACGATTTCTATCACGAGATGAAAGAAGGCGGCGTGCTGGACAAAGTCGCGTTGGTCTACGGCCAGATGAACGAGCCGCCGGGCAACCGTCTGCGCGTCGCGCTGACCGGCCTGACCATGGCCGAATACTTCCGCGACGAAGGCCGTGACGTGCTGCTGTTCGTCGACAATATCTACCGTTACACCCTGGCCGGTACCGAAGTGTCCGCGCTGCTCGGCCGGATGCCGTCCGCGGTGGGTTACCAGCCGACACTAGCCGACGAAATGGGCCGCCTGCAAGAGCGCATCACCTCCACCCGCACCGGCTCGATCACCTCCTTCCAGGCCGTGTACGTGCCGGCGGATGACTTGACCGACCCGTCGCCCGCCACCACCTTCGCCCACCTGGATGCCACCCTGGTGCTGTCGCGTCAGGTTGCCGAACTGGGGATCTACCCCGCGGTGGATCCGCTCGATTCGACCTCGCGGATTCTAGATCCGCAAGTCGTCGGCGAAGAGCACTACGGCGTTGCCCGCGCAGTGCAGGGCACCCTGCAGAAGTACAAGGAACTGCGCGACATCATCGCGATTCTGGGCATGGATGAACTGTCGCCGGAAGACAAGCTGGCCGTGTCCCGTGCCCGTAAAATCCAGCGCTTCCTGTCGCAGCCCTTCTTCGTCGCCGAGGTGTTCACCGGCGCACCGGGCAAGTACGTCACGCTGAAAGAGACCATCGCCGGCTTCAAGGCCATCGTCGAAGGCGAATACGACCACCTGCCCGAGCAGGCCTTCTACATGGTCGGTGCAATCGAAGAAGCCGTCGAAAAGGCGAAGACGATTCAGTAATGGGTAAGCGGTAAGCGGCGAGCGGTGAGCCCGAGGGCCTGCCGCACACTGTGCACCGTTCACCGCTCACGAGGTTTCAAAATGGCCATGACTATCCACGTCGACATCGTCAGCGCAGAAAAATCGCTCTACTCCGGCACCGCCGAAGTGGTGATTGCCCCCGGCATGCGCGGCGAGCTCGGCATTTATCCGCGCCACACCCCGCTGCTCACCACGCTCAAGCCGGGTTCGGTGCGCATCAAGGTGCCGAATCAGGCGGAAGAAGAACTCGTCTACGTTTCGGGCGGCATCATGGAAGTGCAGCCGAACGTCGTCACCATCCTGTCCGACTCCGCGATTCGCGGCGCCGACCTCGACGAAGCCAAGGCACTCGAAGCCAAGCGCGCCGCCGAAGAAGTGATGAAAGACAAAGCCGCCACGATGGACTACGCGCAAGCGCAGGCCGAGCTGGCACAAGCCGTCGCGCAACTGGCCGCGATCAAGAAGCTGCGCAAACTGACCTGATCGGCAATGCGTCGCCCAGCAAAAAAGGCAACCCTCGGGTTGCCTTTTTTAATGCGTATCGGCGAACTGAATCAGTCGCCACTGAACCAGCTCGTCGTGACCAGCCCGACAAAATCAAAGCAAAGCGTTGTCATGACGTTCGCCACGCTCGTACACGACATGCGCGCGGCCGACCAGCAATAGATCCAGCGAGCCGATGCGCGCGACATCCTTGTTGGTGTAGGGCAGGCGGTGCAGGATGTAGCGCATGGCATTCAGCCGCGCGCGCTTCTTGTCGTCCGACTTGATGACGGTCCACGGCGAGTCGGCGGTGTCGGTATAGAAGAACATCGCTTCCTTGGCCTTGGTGTAGTCGTCCCATTTGTCGAGCGAGGCCAGGTCGATGGGCGACAGCTTCCATTGCTTGAGCGGATGCACCTTGCGCTCCTTGAAGCGGCGGCGCTGCTCTTCGCGGCTGACCGAGAACCAGAATTTGATCAGGTGCACGCCGCTGCGCACCAGGTTGCGCTCGAACTCGGGCGCTTGGCGCATGAATTCCAGGTATTCCTCTTTGTTGCAGAAGCCCATCACGCGCTCCACGCCGGCGCGGTTGTACCAGGAGCGGTCGAACAGGGCGATTTCGCCCGCGGTCGGCAGATGCTGGACATAGCGCTGGAAATACCATTGTCCGCGTTCGGTGTCGCTGGGCTTTTCCAGGGCGACCACGTGCGCGCCGCGCGGGTTGAGATGCTCCATGAAGCGCTTGATGGCGCCGCCCTTGCCAGCGGCGTCGCGGCCCTCGAACAGGATCACCACCTTCTGCCCGGTTTCCTTCACCCAGGCCTGCAGCTTGAGCAGCTCCACCTGAAGCTGATATTTCTGCCGCTCGTACGTTTTGCGCGACATCAGGTTTTTGTAGGGGTAGCCGCCCTCGCGCCAGTCGTCCGCCAGTTCGCCGTCAGGGTCGAGCTGCGCGCCAGGCCTGCCGAGCGGGGGTCGGGCGAGTAGCGCGCTACGCAGCACTTCCGCGTCTTCCGGCGATGCGCCGGCGAGAATGGCCTTGAGCGATTCGATCAACTCGGGACTGCCATTACCGGCTTGGCTGAGGATGTCCTTGACCGCCACGATCTTGGATTCCTGCGCTGCGCTGACGGCTTCGCTGACGGTAAAGGATTCGACGCCCTTACTGGTGTGGATGGGCGAAATATCCCCCTCAGCGGCGATGCGCGGCTTCGTATTTCGGCTGCGTGCGGGTGGGCGTTGAGATTTGGCTTGGGCGGGTTGCTTGGGAGTCAAAAAACATCCTTTCGAGATAATGAAGAAGGTCGGGAATGAGGAAAGTTGCGCAGTATCAGACGCGTCTGCAAACAATGCAGCCCCTACTCCAATAAAGAGACAAACTAATCTTATTAAAGACCAATTTCAACATTTGTGAACCCCGATAGGGGCAGGAGCCTTCAGGCCGTCTTGCCTGGCGAGCGGCCAGGGAAGCACACCTGAAATCCCTCCCTCCTTTTTCGTATCGGCTGTCTTGTCCAGGCTTTATACTTGGCGCGCGTTTTGCTCGCGCATTTTGCTGAAACGGCACGCCAACCCAATAGACACGAATGAATTCCACGCTCGAAATCCTCATTCTCGCCGCGGGCAAAGGCACCCGCATGCGCTCCAACCTGCCCAAGGTGCTGCACAAACTGGCGGGCAAACCGCTGCTGGGGCACGTGGTGGATGCCGCTCACGCGCTCGGCGCGGCGCAAACCTGCGTGGTGTATGGCTTTGGTGGCGAGGCGGTGCCGCAGGCGCTGGCTGACGACAAGCTGACGTTTGTGCTTCAGGCCGAACAGCACGGCACCGGCCACGCGGTGAAACAGGCGCTGCCTCAGCTTGCAGACGACAGCGTGACGCTGGTGCTGTACGGCGATGTGCCGCTGACCCACGTTTCGACCCTGCAGCCACTGGTGGCCGCCGCGCAATCGGGCAAGCTGGGCTTGCTGACCGTGAATCTGGCACACCCGGACGGTTACGGCCGCATTGTGCGCGAAAACGGCAAAGTCACCCGCATCGTCGAGCACAAGGACGCCACGCCGGCCGAACGCGCGATCGCCGAGGTCAACACCGGCATTCTTGCCGTGGCCACCCGCAATCTCAAACGTTGGATAGGCGAACTGAAAAACGACAACGCCCAGGGCGAGTACTACCTGACCGACATCATTGCGCTGGCCGTGCGCGACGACGTGGACGTCGAAACCCATCAGCCAGCACACGAGTGGGAAGTGCTCGGCGTCAACGGCAAGGAGCAACTGGCCAAGCTGGAGCGCATCCACCAGAATGAAATCGCCCAGACCTTGCTGAATGATGGCGTGACGCTCATGGATCCAGCCCGGCTCGACGTGCGCGGCACGTTGACTTGCGGTAGGGACGTGAGCATCGACGTCAACTGCGTCTTCGAAGGCCATGTAGAACTCGGCGATGGCGTGCAAGTGGGCGCTAACTGCGTGCTGCGCAATACGACCGTGGCGACAGGGTCGCGCATCGACGCCTTCACCCTGATCGACGAGGCCGCCATCGGCGAAGAAAACAAAATCGGGCCGTTTTCGCGTATCCGTCCGGGTACCACGCTGGCGCGCGACGTGCATGTTGGCAACTTCGTCGAGATCAAGAACAGCCAGATCGACGACGGCTCCAAGATCAACCACCTGTCCTACGTGGGCGACACCACCATGGGCAAGAAGGTCAACATTGGCGCCGGCACCATCACCTGCAATTACGACGGCGCCAACAAACACCGCACAGTGATCGAGGACGAGGTTTTTGTTGGCTCGGACACCCAACTGGTCGCGCCGATCACCGTCGGCAAGGGCGCAACCCTGGGCGCCGGCACCACACTGACCAAGGACGCACCTGCAGGCGAACTCACCCTGTCGCGCGCCAAGCAGCTCACCATCGCGGGCTGGAAACGGCCGGTCAAAACGCCAAAGAAATAATTAATTTAAGGAGCAGACATGAAATCACTGGCAATAGGGCTTTGGGCAGTAGCTATTGGATTAGGAATAAGTTCATACCTGCTTTTGAATTTACAAAATGTGATTCCAGAAATTTTGCTTAGTGGTGATGCTGAACCGTTGAAGGCCGTATTCGGATTTCTATTTAAATTGGGTTTGTTTCTAGGTTTATTGACCATTATCCAAATAGTGCATGCTGTCCTGGCAGGACAGGCTACAAACTGTAAGCGCGAGGAGTAAAAGCCATGTGCGGTATTGTCGGCGCGGTTGCGCAGCGTAACGTCGTTCCCATCCTGCTCGAAGGCCTGCGGCGGCTGGAATACCGCGGCTACGATTCGGCCGGACTGGTGATTATCAATGGCGGACTGAAACGAGTACGCAGCGTTGGCCGCGTCGCTTCGCTGGCAGCCGATTGTGCGGCGCAGCAGGTGCACGGCCATCTCGGCATCGCGCATACCCGCTGGGCGACGCACGGTGCGCCCTCCGAAGCGAACGCTCACCCGCACGTCAGCGGCGGTCTCGCGGTGGTGCACAACGGCATTATCGAAAACCATGAAGCCCTGCGTGCTCGACTCAAGGCCGACGGCTTCACCTTCACGTCGGAAACCGACACCGAAGTGATCGCCCACCTGATCGAACTGTATTACCGGCAATCGAAGGATCTGCTCGCGGCTACCCGTGCGGCTGTCGCGGAACTCGAAGGCGCCTACGCTATCGGGGTGGTCAGTGAAGACTCACCCAACCGCCTGATTTGCGCTCGCAAGGGCAGCCCGTTACTGATCGGCCTGGGGATCGAGGAAAACTTCATCGCGTCCGACGTCTCGGCGCTGCTGCCAGTGACCCAGCGCGTGGTGTACCTGGAAGAGGGCGATGTCGCCGACATCGGGCTGCTATCGGTGACGGTCTACGACGCCGCCGGCAAGCAGACCGACCGCAGCGTGCACATTTCCGAATTATCGGCCGACATGGCCGAACTCGGCAATTACCGCCACTTCATGCAGAAGGAAATCCACGAACAGCCGCGGGCGTTGACCGACACACTGCTGATCGCGGTGGCGCAGGATCACATCCAGCCCGAATGGTTTGGCTTCGACGCCGCCGAGGTGCTGAGCAAGGTGAATGCGGTGACCTTCCTCGCCTGCGGCACCAGCTATCATGCGGCGAAAGTGGCCACTTACTGGCTGGAAGAGATCGCGGGTATTCCGGCGCATGCCGAAATCGCCAGCGAATATCGCTACCGCACCAGCGTGCCCAACCCTGACGCGCTCGTCGTCACCATTTCGCAGTCTGGTGAAACCGCCGACACCCTGGCGGCGCTGAACCATGCCAAGGAATTGGGCCAGGACAAAACGCTGACCATCTGCAACGTGCCGGAGTCGGCGCTTACCCGTGCCTCGCGCCTCAAATTCCTCACCCGCGCCGGCCCGGAAATCGGTGTCGCCTCGACCAAGGCCTTCACCACCCAGCTCGCCGGCCTGTTCCTGCTGACGCTGGTGCTGGCCAAGTTGCGCGGGAAGCTGACGGCGTTGCAGGAAACCGCCCACCTCGCCGCGCTGCGCAGCCTGCCGAACAAGGTGCAACAGGCGCTGGCGCTGGAGCCGCAGGTCGAGGCCTGGTCACAGCGCTTTGCCAACAAGCACCACGCGCTCTTCCTCGGTCGCGGCGTGCATTACCCGATCGCTCTCGAAGGTGCATTGAAGCTGAAGGAAATTTCCTACATCCATGCCGAAGCCTACCCGGCCGGCGAACTCAAGCACGGCCCGCTGGCGCTGGTGGATGAAGACATGCCCGTCATCACCATCGCGCCCAACGACCAGTTGATCGAAAAGCTGAAGTCCAACCTGCAGGAAGTGCGCGCGCGCGGCGGCGAGCTCTACGTCTTTGCCGACGGTGACGTGCATCTCGAAGAATCCGCCTTCGTCCACGTCATCAAACTGCCCGGCGGCCACAATGGTGCGCTGTCACCGATTCTCCACACCATCCCGCTGCAGTTGCTGTCGTATCACGCCGCCCTGCAAAAAGGCACGGATGTGGACAAACCGCGCAATCTGGCGAAGTCCGTGACGGTCGAATAAAAAACGGTCAGGCGAAGTGTGCTGCAACGGAACATTGCAGCGAAACCAACCAGGCCATTCCTACTGTTCGTCCTGCAAAACCCGACGCGCCAGTTCTGCCTTGTTGTTGACTGACAATTTGCGGTAACAATGTGCGATGTGGTTACGCACCGTTGCAGGAGAAATGGACAGCGCGGCGGCGATATCGGCATGCGTTTCGCCATTGGCATAGCGTTCCACGATCTCGCGTTCACGCGCTGACAATTCGTCCAGTTTGCGCGGCGACAGTGCCTGCAAAAAACGGAATTCACCTTTACGGACAATGTTCAGCTTCAATCGACCGAGTTGAATGGGCGTCGCGTCGTATACGGCCTCCCACAATGCCTCAGGCAGGCGGCTCCCCTGCCACCCCGGCCAGCGTTCGCGCAGACAATGAACGAAACCCGGATGGATCTCGCGCAAAAATCCGCGCTCGTCTACCACCGCCCAGCAGTCTCGGCGCTCCCGGGGTTCATCCAGTACTTCGCGCAGGCGTGCAGAGCGGTGCGCATCGGCCAGATGCGGCATGAGCAGCTCCTTCATCTGACGCTCGACTTCCGAAAATGGTTTTTTGGGATCGTGACGCCAGAGCGTCAGAAACTCCTGAAGCAATGACACCGGTTCCAGCAGCAGGGTACCCAGCGACCATTCGATCCTGTAGCGCCTGCCGACTTTCTGATAAAGCTCGGTGCGCACGAATTTGCCGCGTGTGGTGAGGTCCGCCATATTGATGGTGGTGCCGGGATGAGCAATCAGGGCGGCACGAAAGAAATCCTGATCCATGTAAGGCACGTACGCTTCCAGAATCGTGCTTTCGCAGCGATGCAAATACAGGCGATGGATTTCCATCGGCTCTGCGGTTGCATTGCCCCACCAGGCCGAATCAAAGGGGATGACTTCCTGTATCAACTCCAGTGCCGCCGGCTGGAAGTTCTCCAGCGCTGCCTCGCGTCCTGCGCGATGCAGTTCCAGAATTACGCGGTTGAGTCCGGCTACATTCATGTCGTCGAGAGCGCCAGACCTGTCGCATCCGGATATTGTTTTATTCAAGATACGCAGATTAGGCGGGCCGGGGCACTTCGCCAAGCTGCCCGTTCGGAATGGTGCAAATGCACTATGCAGCCACTTTACATTTCAACACGCCACCTCCCTACTCAAAACAGGCCCATCCGGATCGACGATTAATGCAGGGATTCAACATAATGATAAATAAGGGATTTTTACACGGCCTGCAGAAGAAAATCTGCTGGCGTGGCCTTTGCTTACTCACTTTGGCAGCGACACGGCGGCGCGGCGCCCGCTCGGATTTTCGATTTTGCCAAATTTTCAAAGGGGAAAGCATGCAACTCAAGGGTATGACTTTGTCGGCAGCATGGGCCGACCCATTTGCTCCCGACATTCGTGATTTGGGAGCCATTTCGCAACAGTCAGTCCTGCTGGGTGGAGCTACACGCCTATTGGCCCCTGCACTGCTCGCTTTTTCGCTCCTGCACACCGTGCCGGCCGCAGCCATCGACTACGATAGCGCCGCCATCTTCCACGACATCGGCGACCCTCTGGATGCCAACGGCGATCCGCTGCTCTATGACGGCAATCCGACCTATTACCAGCTTGCGGGGCAGTCCGCGTATATCCAGACGCGAGCCAGCGGCGGCACGAGCGGGGGCCAGCTCGATGGTGCGACAGGATTTGGCCAGATCGACTTCACAGAAGTATTCCCGCCGGCATTGCTGACGGACTACCAGACGTATTCATATATCGGCGTCGTTGATCTGCAGGGTTCCGATAGCAACGGTGATCCCGTGGTGCTCGACCGCAGCATCGTGATCGCGTTTCAGTCGGGCGTCGCCGAAGGGCTGCGTATCGACCAGTTATTCCCGGTCGCATACACCGAGGCAACCCTGGTAACCCAGTTCACCACGCTGGCGGATTCAACCGAGTTCCTCGACCTGGCGTTCAACCAGGTCGGCGGCCAGACGAACACGAGCGGCAACCTGTCTGTGCTGTACACTGACTGCCACAACACATTTGTCTGTGACGGGCCGACCCAAATACAGTTTGGGGATACGCTTGATCTGGTTGCCTTCATCGGGGGCACGAATGGCGACGAGGGAGTGGTGATAGGTCGTATCGATTCAGGGCTTACGCGACAGTTGAACGTCGGCCCCGTTCCCGAGCCCGAAACCTACGCCATGATGCTGGCCGGGCTGGGTCTGGTGGGTTGGCGTATTCGTCGTTTGCGTGTTTGAATTTTGATAAGGGAATTACATGACACGGATCAGGCTGATGACCGGGGCAGCGCTTCTCGCGTTGAGTAGCGCGGCAAGCGCGTATAGCGTATTTCCCATCGACGGCGCGCATTCGCTGAAATGGGGCGACAACCTGAACGGCACGCCGGGCGGCGTGGTGACCTGGAGTTTCATGCCGGCGGGCACGTCGGGCAGCGCCTACTGCGGAACCGCGTGTCCGGGGACCAGCGTCGATTCGATCTTCATCGAAAACTCGCCCGGCGGTGGGTTTACTGCCACCTCGCTGACCAGCCTGGAAAGCTACATTACGGCCGCCATGAATACGTGGGCTGCGGCGGCGAATATTTCCTTCGTGAAGCTGAGTTCCGACAGTGGCGTGGCAATCAACGATGCAGCAGCCGTGCCGAATGCCACTGGCCATATCCGCATTGGCGCCTTCGATTTTTCGGCGGGTGGGGGCGCGGTCGGCTATGCGCCACCGCCCAACGGTGGCACAGGGTCGGGCGACATCCTGTTCGATTCAAGTTCGTTTTATCAGTTTGCGCTGGGCAACGAGGGCGATAGTTTTGACACGACTTTTGCGCCCAACGATTTTGAAAGCCTGCTACTGCACGAACTGGGCCACGCGATTGGCCTGGCGCACCCCGTCTACGACGGGACGTGTCCGGTGATGCAGGTGGGCGGCGCGTGTTATCCCTTGATCAACAGGGTGCTGGACGCGGACGACATCGCGGGCGCACAGTTTTTATACGGCGCACCGGTGCCCGAGCCTGAGGCCTACCTAATGCTACTGGCCGGGCTGGGGCTGGTCGGTTTCGCTGCGCGTCGCCGCATGTAAGGACGCACGTGGCAACAAAAAACGGCGGCCTTATGACCGCCGTTTTCTATTCATCACGTGTCTCAATGCCGCTTGCGGTCTTCCTTCAGCGCCAGCGTGGCGACCTGGACGCGGTTTCTCAATCCCAGCTTTTCCATGATGTTGCGCAGGTGGTTGCGCACGGTGTTTTCCGACAGGGTCATCTTGTAGGCGATGGCTTTGTTGGAATGGCCTTCCTTCACGTGGTTGACGATTTCCATCTCGCGCGCGGTCAGCGCCGACAGGGCGCTGTTGTTGAGTTCGCCACGCGCCATCTTCTGCATGATGTTGAGCGGGAAGCTGCTCTGGCCGTCGCATACGCTGCGGATCGCGGCGAGCACCTGTTCGGGGTCGCTGGATTTGACGACGTAGCCGTCGACGCCGGACGAGATGGCTTCGGAGATTTCCTCGTCGGAGTCGGCGATGGTAAGCATGATGACCTTGATGCCGAGGTCGCGCAGATCGGAGACGAGATCGAGACCGTCGGCGTCGGGCAGCGAACGGTCCAGCAGTGCGGCGTCGGCGCGGTTGCCGGCTACCAGCCAGGCGCGCAGTTCGGCGGCATTGGCGAGCTGCGCGGTTAATTTCAGATCGGGTTCCTGCTGGATATAGCCCGCCACGCCCATGCGCAACAGGGGATGATCGTCGACGAGGATGATGTTCAAGGGCGCTGGCATTTCTGCTTCTCCGCTGAGGATTGATGATGCATTTTATGTCGGCAAACCGCGCGGTTTGCGCGGTGCCTTTTCGAATACTGCATCATAGACTGGAATCGGCAGCCATTTCAGCAATCGGGTGACCCAGGCCATTTGCCAGGGGATGACGGTGAAGGCGCGGCGGCGCGCGATGCAACGCGCGATTTTTGCGGCGGCGACCTCGGCGGTCATCTTGAACGGCATGG
>JBGSZD010000051.1:0-13537 GCA_041750575.1 Thiobacillus sp.
GATAGGCGGTGGGGATTCCACCGTTGCTGCCGGTGGTGTGGCTTCAGGAGAAACAACGGGCGAGCTGGCCGGCTCGGCTGCCGCTGCAGGCACAGGCGCCGGTTCGACGGCCTGCGGCAGCATGGGCTCCGCCGTCTTGACGGCGACAGGCTCGGGGAAGGGTTTCTTGCCGCCCAGTTCCAGATAGCGTCGCTGCAAGGACTTGGAATCCGGGATGTGGCGAAGACCTTCGGTCACTGTTTCGAGCGCGCGCTTGGACGACTTGCTGCCTGCGTACAGGTCGGCAAGCTGCAAATAAGGCCTGGCAATCCGCGGGTTGGCTGACAAGGCCTGATTGAAATCCTTGGCCGCTTCGCCGGGCTTGCCCATGAGTTTGTACAAATTGCCGCGATCGGAATACACCTCGGCACGCAACGTGAAATCCGGCTTCGCCGCATTGATGATGTAATCGAAGTTATTCAGCGCACGCTGCAAGTAAAAACCACGATCCGACGGGCTGCGCGCGGCCCAATAGCGGTTGACCGCGACGAGCGCGAAGCAATAGTGATGAATGTCCAGAAAGTTCTCGCCGATCTGACTTCGCCAAGCATTCCATTCCGGCGAACCTGATGTGCCGTTGAGCCTGACTGCGCAGTACGTGGGAAGGCGCGTCATTTCCCCTGCGTTGGGCCGGACGCTCATATCGAGGGCCATTGCCTGGTTGATGCCTCCCGCCAGAGCAAACAATAAAATACCAATAGCGCGTGCTGTCATTTCCAACTGCCTCTCATCAAAAACGTACAACCGCTTTTCCGCTCGGCTTCATCCAGCCTCACGAAAATCGGACGAACAATCCACCACCCAACAGATTCATCTCGCGCTAAAGCGTTTTTACAACCTGCGCGGGGTTACCCATGCAAAGCGATCTGGGGGGAACCAATCCCCTTACTACCGCGTTGCTGCCCACAACCGAGTCGGCCCCGACATGACTGCCCTTGAGCACCACCCCGCGGTCGCCTATCCAGACATTGCGTTCTATGATGATCGGCCGCATGGTTTTGGGCCCAGGCGGAGCGTGGCGCAGTTCCGGTTGAATGTTATGAAAATCGGTATCCGTCAAATACGCATCGCTGATGATGCAATCGTCTTCGATAGTGACTGCCTGCATACAGACCACACTGGCGCCGTTCAGAAAACAGCGCCTGCCTATGTCCAACCTGCCGTCGGCATGCAGTCTGACGTTTACCAAGCGACTACCGGCACCAACGCGAATCGCGCCTGTGCCCAATAGCCGAAATCGTCCGGTAATCACGACCCCATACTCCAGCGTTAAATTCGGGTAACGCCACGAGAGATATTTCCTCCGCAGGCTTCTGCCGATACGCAGCAAAACCCGAGCCAACCTCTCCCTCATGAAAGCACCCCGTTACCGATCCGGCTGGTTTTTTCCGCTACGCGCTCCCAGGAAAAATCGGTAAGCACCCGCGTCAATCCGGCCTGTCCCATTTTGTCCAGGCACGCAGCGCCCTGCAACAAGTGGACGATTGCTTCGACGATGTTTTTACTATTATCGCCATCGACTCGCAGGCCAGTCACTCCGTCAGTCACCGCCGCGCCCGTGCCGCCCGCGTACCCTGCAAGCGCAGGCCTGGCGCAAGCAGCAGCTTCAATGAATACCATCCCGAATCCTTCGGTATCGCCATTGATCTCGCGATTGGGCATGGCAAAAAGATCGCAGGCATTGTACCAACGGGGCAGATCTTCAGCGCTGACGTGTCCGAGGAAGTGGACCCGATCAAAGACCCCCAGTTCCCGGGACAACGCCATCAGATACGCCTGGTCTTCGCCGATGCCGATCAAAGCATAGCGGACATCGATTCCCCGTTTCGACAATTCCGACAAGCTGCGGATGACCATGTCGAAACCCTTGCGGCGCGACAGCCGTCCCACCGAGAGAATCAGCTGCTGCCCCGGCTGAAGGCCGATACCCATCTTGAGATCGTCGCAGGGCAGGCCGGGATGAAAGCGCGCCACATCCACGCCGGGATAAATCAGCGTGATGCGCTCGGGTTTGACATCCAGTTTGATGAGTTCGTCCCGGGTGAACTCGCTGTTGGCAATGACACGGTCAGCGTGCCGCAGCGCGAAGCGCATCGGCCGGCGCCGACGGCCCCGTCCCCAGGTGGTGAGTTCTTCGCCATGAGCGTAGATGACCACTGGCCGGAAGGTGAGGCGGGAGACGGCCCAAGCCACTAGACCTTCCGGCAAAGCGCGAAATGCATGGATCGCGTCGAAGCGATGAGTGAGTGCCAGCCACAGCGATTTGAAGAAGAAGCGCGCGTACATCCTCAGCGATTCGGGTTTGAGCCAGGGCACGCGTTTTAGATTCAGGCGGTGAATGGTATTGGGATGCAGCGCATCAACCGCCGCCGCCCCCGGTACGTCGGCGGTGACGATGTGGATGGCTTTGCCGCCCAGGCGCCGGTAGACCTCGGCTGCCCACACCGCGGTGCCGCCCTTGGTCGGCAGGAAAAGTTCGGTGAGAACGAGCAAGCGGTTCAAGCAATCATCTCCTCAGCATCGACAATACATTGCGCAAACTGTGCCAACCGGGTGTGGCCAGCAGGTTCGGCAACACGGCCCTGACCGCAGCGGAACGCTTGCCACATTTATTCAATGCGCAACCGAGGTTGTAGCGTGCACTCTGCATTCGAGACGCGATCCCCTGCCTGACTGGGGCGGGAAAATTGTGGGCCAGCCGGGCGAGATCGGTCAGCGTGCGCACATTTTCCCGCTGAGCCTCCACCGGATCGCGGCGCGTCGCGCTACCGCCGTGAATCACGTATACCCCGAGACTTTGACAGATGACGCCGATCCGGCGGCTATTCGCTACCAACCGCGTTAAAAAATGCACGTCCTCGCAAACCTTGAATCCGGTTGGATAACCTCCAAGCTCGACAAAGCGAGGGCGTGGGACTGACAACGTATGCGTATCACCGAAATGATCCGCAACGAATGCGGCAATTTCAGATGGCGTTTCCATCACCACGCGGGTCGCTCCCGCAGCCTTGGCCAGCATGGCACGCCCAGACGCGTGCTGAGCCATCGAGGTTCCGAGCAGGCTGCCGGTATCATCGCGGTATTCGTAATCGCCAGTGAGACAATCCAGCGCTGGGTTTTCCGCAATCCATTCAGCATGCAATTTCAGACGGTCCGACACAAACCAGTCGTCGGCGTCGAGGAACGCCAGCCAATCGCCGGTTGCGGCAGCCGCACCAGCATTACGCGCCATCGAGACGCCGCCGTTGGCCTGCCGGATTAGATGTACGGCACTGCCAAATTGGCATGCGACTTCAGCCGTGGCGTCGATTGATCCGTCATCGACCACGATGACCTCGAAAGCCGGCCAACTCTGCGCGCGCACCGACTCTATCGCGCGAGCCAAGGTGGCAGCTGCATTGAATGCGGGAATGATGACCGAGAAGCGCGGATTCATGTCGCCAGTCCCAACCAAGCCAGAGGCAATGCCAAGCCACTTATTCTTGCTACCCGGCGAAATCGCGGAATCTCGTCAAGACGTGCATGCCAGGCGGCAAGACGCGGCATCAATCGAGTCTCGATCCAGGCTGGATCACCACTTTGTATCGCCCGTGCCAGTTCAAGCGAGGTGACAAACCGCACACCCGGGCACGCGGTCAACGCTGCGTTCAATCCTGATTCCAGCGTGGCAAGGCTGGCATCCCTCGCTTTCAGAAAATTGAAGCGGTGGGTCTCAACCAGACACGCCCGCCCCTGCCGGGTGCGCGCCTGCAATCCCTCCACCAGGCGCTGCGGCACATGGCCGAGTGCAGGTTCGAAATAGACATCACGCAGCAGATAGATTTGTTCCGAAAGTGAATGCTCACCGGTCAACATCGTTGCATCCACGCACGCGGGTTCTCCGGCAGCATTGCGGCAGGTAGCACGACGACCAGGAGTGATGATGATTTCAATGCCAGCTTGCTTCCAGGCCACCTCGACCGCATCGTTCCAGACGAACGTGGTGGCAACCGCTACCTGCGGCGCCTCCCCTAAGACGGTTTGATAAGCAACGGCCTCGGCAGCAATGGCCTGCTGGATCGCTTCGGCTGTGAGCGGGCGCGATGGCAGGCTGGATGCATCGACCCAGCGGCTTTGCAACGGCGAGGGCAGATCTTCGGTCGCAGCCGGTTGGGTCGCAGTGAGCCAGTCGCGTACATTAGGATTATCCTGCGCAACAGCGAGCACCGCGGGCGGCCAGTAGTGGCACTGGCCATGCAGTTGCGGGGCAAACACGCCTGCCTGGATGCCGTCGCGCAACGCTGTACGCACACGCTCGAAGCGCACATCGGTAAACGCCAGTGCGTGATATTCCGTGCAACCTGATGTTGCGATACGAGCACCATCCGGCACTTCCAGCACCACCCCCAGCGACATCTTGGCCGGCTGCCCGCTACGATCACGCACTCGCTGAAGCAGGACCGACAACCTGACCAGCGTATCCGCCTGCGTCAGCGGTCCTGCTCCCCAATCGTCACTTTCGATGATAAGCACGGGCTGTCGCATGACTGGCTCACGCCAGCGCGCGACAAGCGGATGGGCGAATGCAAGCAGCACGCCCGTCCACAACATCAGCACCATCGCGAAAGCAAGCACCAACACCGTCATCAATATCCCATCCGCTCAGCCACGTCTGCCACCTGTGGCAGTACGCGTTCGATTTTTTCCCGGTTGCGGCCGTCTTTCCATTTATCGAGACGGATTTCGGAAAATGCGTTGTAGGGAATATCGAGCACCTCGGCACAGTGCGCCTGCATGCGCGCATCGAACGTCAGTCCGCACCCTTCGAACACCTTGCGGAAAGTGTCGACCGGGTCACGCAGGAAATCTTCGTAATGCACTTCGACCCATTGCCCAGCAGGCACACTGGTTCTGGCTTCGAGGATGGCCTGATTGATGGCGAGATACTGAAACGCAGCCACTTCCTCAACCGGCACGTTCAAGTAATTGCGCCAGCCATCAGCAAGAAAGAAGCACCACTGATGCAATTGTCCGTTTTCCACCGCCACCTTCGCTGGCAGATCATTCGACCAAGTGGCAAATTCGTCAGGTTTACGCCAACCCTCGATCAGCGAATTGAGGTTGTCGCCCGGGCTGCGTTTGATGAAGACAAATATGGCATCAGGAAACAATGCCTGCAGATAGGGCACGCACAGGCCGTTCTGATTGTTCTTGTCGACCCAGCGATGCCGGCCCGTCCAGCTATAGAAATAGCGGCTGACAGCCGCACGCTCCCCCGGGCTGGCATCGCCGGCATCCAGCGCATGGGTGTCCCAGTTTTTGTCGGTCAGTGGATGGAGATCTGTCCAGTAATCATGGGTTTCGCGTTGCAAGCTGCCAATTTCCCTGGATTCGGACAGGGTCTTGTAAACCAAGGTGGTTCCAGCACGCGAGCAACCGACCACGATGATCGGCCGCTGCGCTGATTGACGGGCCAGCAACCAGTGCACACTACGCAATCCATGCCGAAGGCGTCTCGCGTGGTAGGCAAGTGTTTTGCTTACTTTAATCCGGAATTCACTCAACTGGCCGGGCTTTCTGACAATATGACAAACGTTAGCAGATTCAATAAACAGGATTCGTGCCAAACCTGCAAGAATATCGAGCTTTAATTATCCCGCATCACTTCTGACATAACACACCATGGATGGCATTTTTGGCTGGCTGGGCGATAACGGCGCGCATCAGGATTTGATCAGACACATGGGGCGTGCAAGTAGTCCGTCGCCGGAAGGGCTGCTGCACGCACACAGTAGCCAGATGCTGGGCATAGCTGCGTGCTCGCGTTTCGGAAAAGCCGAGATTCACGTTGAAAATGGACTCGCTGCCGCTGTACATGGCCGGCCCCGCTTTCTGGACGATACGCTTGCCTTCATTGCGCGCGACCAGGGCGTGGCAGTCGCGGTGGCTCATGGCTGGCTGCGCCATGGCGAAAAACTGCCCACGCTGATGCATGGCAATTTCGCCATCACCGTGCTGGAACCCCTCAAGAAAAAAGCCTTTCTTGCGCTCGATCGCGTCGGTGCAGAACGTCTGTGTTATGCCAGGCAAGGTAGCCATCTGGTGTTTGGCAGCAGCGTGCAAAACGTGGCGGCCCACCCCGCCATCGGACGCAATATCGATCCGCAGGCAATTTACGATTACCTGTATTTCCACACCATTCCAGCGCCGCGCAGCCTGTATCAGGGCGTTCGCAAACTGCTGCCTGGACAATACGTCAGCCTGCAGAACGGCGCGCTTTCCACCGAATTCTACTGGCAGGCCGACTACCATCCGGTCGAGGCCGATTTCGAGTCGCACCGCCGCGACTTCCGCCAGTTGCTCGACCAGGCCGTGCGCGACGCCGATGAGCCCTCCACTGCCGCGTTCCTCTCCGGCGGCACCGACAGCTCTACCGTCGTCGGCGCGCTCACTGCCGCACGCGGTGCACCGGTCGACACCTTCTCCATCGGCTTCGACGCCGACGGATTTGACGAAATGGAGTATGCCCGCTGTGCCGCCGAACGCTATGGCTGCAACAGCCACGAGTACTACCTGAAGCCGGCCGACATCGTCACGGCCATCCCGATCATTGCGCATGAATACGACGAACCGTTCGGCAACAACTCGGCCGTACCGACCTATTTCTGCGCCAAGGTCGCACATGAATCGGGGTTCGAACGCATGCTTGCCGGCGACGGCGGCGACGAAATATTCGGCGGCAATATGCGCTATGCCAAACAGCATTTGTTCGAAACCTATTCCCGCCTGCCGGCGCTGTTGCGCCGCGGCGTGATCGAGCCGCTTGTCCATCTGCCCGGGCTGTCGAATCGCTTTCCGCTTGCCAAACTGAAAAGCTATGTCAGCCAGGCGAAAGTCGGCCTGCCGCTGCGGCTGGAAAGCTACAACTTTCTCCACCGCACACCGCTAGGCCATATTTTTTCTGGTGATTTCATCAATGCTGTCGACCCTTCGTCAGCCGATGCGGTACTGACCGAGGTTTACGATCGCACCGCCTCCGACCATTACATCAACCGCATGATGCATCTCGACCTGAAGCTCACGCTGGCTGACAACGATCTGCGCAAGGTCGCCACCATGACCGAAGCGGCTGGGATCGAGGTGCACTATCCCCTGCTCGACGACCGCATGGTGGCATTTGCCAATGCCCTGCCAGTCGACTACAAAGTGCGCGATCGGAAGCTGCGCTGGTTTTTTAAAGAGGCGCTACGCGACCTGCTGCCAGAAAAAATCATCAACAAAAGCAAGCACGGCTTCGGCCTCCCCTTCGGCGTGTGGAGCGCGCAGCATGCGCCCATCAGCGACCTGATCGGCGACAGCCTGTCCGATCTCGGCAAACGCGGCTGGATCCGGCCGGATTATCTCGATCAAATGCAACGCATGCAGCGCGAGCAGCATGCAAGCTACTACGGCGTGATGATCTGGGTCACGATGATGCTGGAGCAATGGCTGCAAGCGAACGATCACTAACGAGTCAGCTGCACCTTCACCACGTTGGACACGGGGCTCAGGTTCCTGTCCTCATCCCACGAGCAAATGGCCACATAGTAGATACCCGGTGAAAGGCTTTCCAGCCCGGGTTGCCGGGGGGCGCCGAACCCGTTGTGCGGGCGCAGTTCGCGCAGGATGAAAATTTCGGTTTTCCCGGCTGCAGCCGGCACTGGCTCTCCCGCCACGTGCTCGGCCATCCAGAACGCATTGACCCGGTTCCAGTCCGGATGCGCGCGCTGCGTATTCTTCGGTTCGACGCCGGCCTCGCCGGAGGCAACCTGGGTTTTCAGCCGCTTGCCGGGCGAGCGGGACAGCACCAGCTCTTCGACCTTCCGTGCGATGCGCGCCTTGTCCGCAGCCCGCTGCGGGTTGTCGGTGGGTGCAAACTCGACGATGGGCTTGTTGCTGTACTTGACGAAATAGCGCTCAGCGCGACCCGTCGGGCCGTCGTCGCGAGGGCTGGTCCAGGTGAGCGCGATCCCGGAATGATCCGCGCGCGTGACGCGCAGATCGGCGATGGGATCTGGCGGCCGCGTCGAGCGCTTGGGTACATTCTGCTGCTCCCAATTAACCGTCTGCACAAATCTGTCCTGCGTCCAGGTCTCCTTGCGCGCGCGTTCGAACTCGCGGTAGCGCTCGGCAACGTCCGACCAGCCGCTGTAGTGATAGAGAATCGGCCACGCCTGCGTCACCCAGTCGTGGCGCTGCGGGGTCAGTGTGGCGCGCTTGCCCTCGCCCTCGCCCAGCACCTTGTTCGGCATGCCGGTGCGGTTGTTGATCATGCCCAGCCGCGGATAGGCGAGCACGTGGTGGCTGAAGTAGTCGGCCTGCGCCCACAGGCCGTCGAGAATGCGTTCGTCGTCGTAAGTCTTGTACGCCTCGTGCAGTGCGATCGTTCCCATCGCCTCCATCCAGCTCTGCGACTCGGATTCCAGCACAGACGACTCGCGCCCGAACAAACGGCTGCCGCTATCGGCGGCCGTATCGGTCCAGCGGGTCAGTTGGCCATGGCGGTGGCGCAGCAAGGCAAGCGCCCGGCGTATCTGCCAGCGCGCAAACTCGTCGAACACCGGGCTACCCGTGGCGTGGTAGCCCATCAGGTTGGTAAACAGCATCCAGGCGTAGATCCGGCTGTAATGGCCGCGTCGCAGCGCATCGGGATCGCGCTCGAACAAATCAGTAACGCTGAGCGGCTGCATTTTCCCCTGGAACAGTTGGCGGTGCTGGAAGTTGATGTCCCAGTCGACGAAGCCATGAATGGCGTCGAGCGCACGCACATCGCCGGTCAGGTAATAGGTTTCGAACAGGCGCAGCAGACCGTAGTGCTCGATGTCCGGCAGCACCTTGTAGCCGTTCAGATAGCTGCGTCCACCCCTATGCCTGACCACTTCGCCCCTAGGCATCTTCTCGGTGTAGGTCTGGTCGCCGCGCCACAGATAGAAGTCCTTGGGGCCGAAGGCCGTCAGCCGGTTCCACGCGTCGAGGGCACGATCGACCGCAGGGTAGCGGTCCGCACCGCTGCCGAAGCTGATGACGTTGTCACGGTAGGCCCATCCGGGATTGTGGGCCATGCTCCAGCGGCTGAGCACGTGATTACGCTCCAGATCTGCAAGCTGGCCATTTCTCAGGAAACTCAGCCAGCCGGAACTCTGGCTGTCGTGGTGTCCGCCGGAATTGTAGCTGCGGCTTTCCCCGTGCTGGCCGACACCGATGCTGTCGGGCATCCAGTGCTGATCCGAATCGGCTCCCCGTATGGGTTTGCCGCCCGGCGTCCGCGCGATTTCGAAATACCAGTTGCCGACGTCGGAATACCAGGCCGTCGGGGCGCGCGCGAACAAAGGGTATTCGAAAGCTTCAGCCACGTCTGCGACCCGCGCCTGCCGTGCATCGCCCAGGTGGAAGTAATAGAGAACGTCATGAATGCTGCGCTCGCCGAAATCGAGATCGTATTCGGGCCGGTCCGCATCGGCCCGATGGCCGGGGCTGTCGGCCTGCACCATCACGCTTAGCCGCTTCGGCGACAGGCCGATGGCGCGCGGCGCCTGCTCCCACAGATAGCGCATCGCTACCCCCACGCCTTTTTCGCTGTCCGAAACATCCAGAAAACGCCCGCGCTTTCCCGCCGCCCGGACGCTGGCAATCTGTCCTTCGGCACCCAGGCCGATCTGGTAGCCGCCCTCCTGCACCACCTGGCGGCCCCGGTCTTTCTCGCTGCGGCCGGCACGCTGGTACAACCAGCCCGCCTGCTGCGCCGATACGGGGAAAGATGCCGCAGCGGAGGCGTCTTGCTGCGCACCCCCCCCACCGCCACTCAGAACCGCGTCGGAATTCAAAATCAGCGTGTGGCTCAGGCTGGCTTCGCGAAACAGATGGCTCCATTGCGGCTGCTCGCGCTCGGAGTTTTCCACTGCGTACTCGACCTTGATATAACTCTGACTACGGTAGAAATGCAGGCGCACCGTGTAATTATAGAGCCCATCCTTGATGGTGCCGGCGCCGCGCCCCGTCGGCATATGGCGGCCGCGGATCACCACCACGCTGCGCAGCGGCGCCACCATTTCCACCTTCACTTCGCGTGGTGGCCCGCCACGGTAGACGGCTTCTGCAACGTGGATGGCTTCTTCGCTGCGCGACTTCTCCCAGCCGTGGTTATTCCATGCCGGGCCGCGGAAACGCTCCATCCGGCGCACCGCACCCGCGCGCAGCGCCGGGCCGTCGCTGTCACCGGATTTCAGGATGGGCTTGCCACCAACGCTGACCGACTGCAGCAGACTGCCTTCGCGCCGGGAAATCATGGCGACCACCGCTCCGGTATCGACTGTAATGGCCTCACTGCTTTCCGAGATGCGGATCGGCGCGGAAACCGCCTGGGCCGGACGGTCGTTGCGCAGTTGCAGCGTCGCTTCGCCATTGGCCGGCACATCCACCTGGCAATCCAGCAGCACCCAGCGCAGCGAATTGTCGCGTCCGCCGTAGCGGCTCAAGACGGTGAACTGGGCCGGGATCTCCCGGCCCGCTGCGTCGGTCAGGCGCAATTGCCCGACCTCCCGCACCGCCCCGACGGGCAGCGGCACGCCGGTG
Organism: Thiobacillus sp.; assembly: GCA_041750575.1. GTDB lineage: Bacteria > Pseudomonadota > Gammaproteobacteria > Burkholderiales > Thiobacillaceae > Thiobacillus. Next base: position 10,630 of record JBGSZD010000051.1, read on the forward strand.
GTGACAGGCCAGTCGCGGCGCATCACGCCTGAATTGTCGCGAATCGACAACGGTACGCTGAAGATGCCGTTGCGCCAATTGTAGGCACCGCTGGTGCTGTCCAGCGCGGCCACGGCCGGTACTGAAAAAAACAGGGTCAGAAGAAACAACAGGGCGCGCAGCTGCATCATTCGGCTTTCAGAATCTTGGCCCGGATCTGACGCCGTCCGGCCGCATCCTCCTGCTCGAAGGCAAGCAGGAAATGCCGGTTCCCGCCTGCCAACGCAGGATTGCCGATGCGGGTCGGGGCTTCGTGCAGCACTGGCCAAGCGGACGCGGCATCGATGCGCACGCCTGCGGGCGTGAGGCGCGAACCCAGCAGCCGGTTGTGGTCGGTGGGCTTGCCGGAATAGGCTTGCCGCGCCGCCGTCAGATAGATGCCCTGGCCGAAGGCGGCGGCGACCGGCCCATCCACCGACACGCCGACGCCATAGAGCGTGATCATGCGCTCGGGATTCCAGCCGGACCCTAGCTTTTTCGGTTCCGGGTTGGGATTTTTGAGAGGGATCGCCCCTTCCCCGCCGAACAGCGCCGCAGCGGCGATGCGGTTGCCGCGTCCGACGATGCCCCAGCCGGCGTACAGCGCAGTATCGCCGTCGCTGGCAAACTGCCCGCCGCTCCGGCCCAGATGGATGGTGGGCGAACGCTGTACGTCCTGCACCGCCAGCTTGCCGCCATGCAAGGCCAAGCGGGCGAAACGCCGGGTGATCATGGTGGTCAAGCCTCCCGATTTCGTCCAGGCCTTTTCGTCGTTCCACGATAGCAGCCAGTCTCTACCGGCCCGGGTCAGCGCATGATCGCCTCCCCACAGGACGTCGTCCCGGAGTTTCAGTGGCCGAGCTTGCGCTGCCGTGCCCGCTGCGGGAATCATTGCCGCCTGCAACTGGTAATGCCCATCGTAGTGCTGCCACACCACCAAAAATCCGTCATCTGCAGGTGCCAGGACGGGGCTGGCCTGGTTCTGCGGGCCGCCTGCGACAAGAAAACCATTTGGCTCCAATACTTTGCCGTCGATATTCACCCGCGCACCGTAGACATCCCAATCACGGCCGTTCCTGAGGTCATGCCAGACCACCAGAAACCGTCCCCCGCTATACGCCACCTGCGGCTGCTCCTGGCTGGCTTCGGCATTGCAGATAACGAGTGGCAGATGATCCAGCACGCGGCCTCGGGCGTCGATGCGGGCCGCAAGAATGTCCGCACTCTGACTTTGATGGTAAAGGCGGCCCTGCTGCCACACCACCAGATAGATACCTTTACCGTCGTAGGCGACCACGGGACTCACCTGAGCGCGTTCGTCGTCAGGCATCGGCATGACGACGAACGCGTCTTTGGCCACCAGTGCCTCTGCTGCCATCGCTGGCCCGGCCGCAAAGACAAGACCCACCGCCAGCAATGCCAGAAGCCGCACTGCCATTATCGGCTTCCCCCCGGCTTGCTGCGCTGCAGGCGGAACACCCGGGTGCCCAACAGGCCTTTCCCCTCGACGAACTGAGTCATGCCGGACCAATCGTTGAGCGAGCCATAGAGATTGCCATGCGCGTCGCGCCCGACGAGATGGCTCACCATGAGGTCGGTCAGCTCGCCATCCGGCCTGAGTTTCCCTGTTGCGCCAGGCCTGACCACGGCGGGGCCACGGCTCTTGTTGGGGTGCACTGATGCCCGGTACCACTGTCCGTTTTGCATCAGGGTCGCGGTGGTTCCGGCGCCGTCGGCGGGAACGCGCCGGATATCGTATTCGTCGCCGCCGCACACATAGACGTCGGAACCGTCCGGTTGCGCAACGATGCTGGACGGCGTGTTGAAATACGCCTCCAGCGGCGGGCCATCCCCGGCAAGTTGATGCGCCTTGTCCCGGGTGACGTTTCCCGCTAGGTGCAGCACCTTGCCCGCCGGAGTGATCTTGAGGACGGCATGGGGCGTGCGCGAAACAAAATACACGTTGCCGGCAAGATCGGCGTCCCCCATCATCACGTTGAGGCCACCTGAGCGACCATTCTTGTAATGCGCGGACGCAGGCCACCGTGCCAGCAACCTGATTTGTCGTCCATCCGCCGTCATCCGGTAGGCACCGTAACTGTCGGCGATGGTGACTTCGCCTTGCGGGGTTACCGCGACGGCCAAGGTGCCGTTGAAAACAACCGTCTCCGGTGGCGCGGCGTCTCCCGGGCCGAGCCGTCGCGCCCCCCCTCCCGCCCAGGTGTCGACCCACCATTGGCCGCGGTTCCTGTAGATGCGCCGGATGCGGCGGTTGCCCCCGTCCGTGACGTAAACCGAGCCGTCAGGACCGCAGGCCAGATTGTGGGCGCCGTAAGAGGCACTCAATCCAAGACGGAATTCGGCCTGGGGGGCAGGTCCGTCGCGAAAGCCGAGCTCCCCGCTACCGGCAAGATGACTGCGCATGCCGTCCGGGGTGACGATGTCGATGAACTGGCCGCTTGCCAGAAACAGGTTGCCGGCCTGGTCGCCGCACAGCGCGTAGGGCGTTCCGCCGGCCTGCGCCACCGGTCCGCCGTCGGGGCCGCCGCCGAGGGCGCCGGTGAAATCGGACACGCTCCAGCGCTCGGCCTGCCAGTCACTTGCTGAAAGGAGGGGTGGAAAGACGCACAGCAGGGTCAGGACACAGCGGCTCACCCGCCTGGAGAGCGGCCCGCGCGAAAGAACGGGGTGCCGGGCGTCCCGGAACATGAATAAGCGTGGCTGGCGGGGCATGTTGAAAGCATAGGTCAAATCAGTAGTGTCCGGTTAAAAATCAAACAAAATCAGTTGGTTATCTGGTGGCAGCGGAATGCTTCTGGTGGTGTCTGGCTGCAGGGCGCATGAAATAAGGGTTTTCTCGAAAACCGAGACCGACAATATCTGTAACAAA
>JBGSZD010000052.1:0-2711 GCA_041750575.1 Thiobacillus sp.
GCGTCCGGCAGCAGCGGAAAACCCCGCAAGCCCGCAACTGTCACGCCAAGCGCCTGAGCGACGCTCGCGCCCATGCCCAGCACTACGGATTGGCCGTCGCATGCCGCTGCCAACGCATGCAACGCGGCACGGGGATCGACCGACGGATTCAGGTCAAAGAACAGATGACGGGCGTGGGCGGGAATGGGATCGAAAATGGCGGTTTGGGCAGTCATGATTGGAAATAAACAATTCGAAAAAGTGGAAGAAAAGCCTGGCGCGTTAGCCGCGCCTGACTTCGATCACATTCTGCACATGCTGCAAGCGCGCCAGCAGCCGGGATAGTTGCTGCAATTCCTTGATACGCACGGTGATCTGCATGGTGGCATATTCGCCACGGCTTTCGGTGTTCACCCTCAGCACGTCGAGCCGATCCTTGGCGATGACATCTGAAATATCGCGCAGCAGGCCCTGACGGTCAAATGCCTTCAACTGAATGTCGACTTCGAAGGCCGCACCGGCGTCGAGCACCCATTCGGCAGGCATCATCCGCGCCGGGTTGGCGCGCCGGAGCGAGGCGCAATCGGCGCGGTGCACGGTGAGCCCACGCCCGACCGTGGTATAGGCAACGATGGCATCCGGCGGCTGCGGTTTGCAGCAGCGCGCCAAGGTCAGCGGCACATCGCCCAGTCCCGGAATGGTAATCGGGTTATTGGGCGCGGCGCCGGACTTGGCGCGCGCACGCGGCTTGGCGGTCGGGATCAACGCAGGCGCGGGCTTGCCCGGTTCCTGCAAGGCGTTGATCAGATCGCGCTGGCCAACATCGCCGCGGCCGAGCGCGGCGAGGAACTCGTCGACCTTGCCGAATTTGAGCCGCTGCGCGAGCTTTTCCTGATTCGCATCCACCACACCCAGGCGCTTCAGTTCCTTCTCCAGCAGCGTGCGGCCGAGACCCACCTGTTCGCCGACGTCGCGCTGGCGGAACCAGGTCCGGACTTTCGACCGCGCGCGATGGGTGACCAGATAACCGAGCGCCGGGTTGAGCCAGTCGCGGCTCGGCACGCCTTCCTTGACGGTGACGATCTCGACCCGCTGGCCGTTATCCAGCGGCGTATTCAGCGGCACCATCGCGCCGTTGATCTTGGCGCCGCGACAACGGTGCCCCAGATCGGTATGCAGCGCATAAGCGAAATCCACCGGCGTGGCGCCGCGGTCAAGCGCCACCACCCGCCCCTGCGGGGTGAGCACATAGACCTGATCCTGGAACAGCTCGGTCTTGAACTGCTCGGTGAATTCGCTGCTGTCGGCAACGTCGTCCTTCCATTCCAGGATGCGTCGCAGCCAGGCGATTTTCTCCTCGTAGTTCGCATCCTGTTTGCCGCCTTCCTTGTAGCGCCAGTGCGCGGCGACGCCGAGTTCGGCATGGCGGTGCATGTCGAAGGTACGTATCTGCACTTCGAGCGCACGGTCTTCCGGCCCGATCACTGCGGTGTGCAGCGAGCGATAGTCGTTACTCTTGGGTTGCGATATGTAATCGTCGAACTCGCCCGGGATCGGCTGCCACAGGTTATGCACCAACCCCAGTACGGTGTAGCAATCGATCTCGTACTTCACCAGCACGCGTACCGCGCGGATGTCGTACAGCTGTTCGAAGCTCAGGCGTTTGCGCCGCATCTTGTTGACGATGCTGGCGATATGCTTGGGCCGTCCACTAACTTCGGCCTCGATGCCGTGCAGCGCGATCTCGGCCTGCAGGCGTTCGATGATGCCTTTGATATAGGCCTCGCGGTCGGCACGTTTTTCGTCGAGCTGCGCGGCGATGGTCTTGTAGGTGTCGGCCTCCAGATAGCGGAACGCCCAGTCTTCCATTTCCCATTTGATCTGCCACACGCCGAGCCGGTTTGCCAGCGGGGCGAAGAGTTCGCGCGCCTGCTGGCCCAGCGCCTCGCGCGTGGCGACATCCTGGTTCGCGGCGCAACGCAGAGCATGGGTACGCTCGGCGAGCTTCACCAGCACCACGCGAATATCTTCCACCATCGCCAGCACCATCTGGCGCAAGGCCTCAAGATGCGCATGCGGCTCGACGCGCTTGTCGGTGACACTGGTCGCCAGTGCCTCGATGCGAGACATTGCTGCCACTCCGCGCGCCAAGCGCGCTGCTGTGCCGAAAGCGGCATTGAATTCGGGGGTGTCGCTCATACAGTCGTGCAGCAAGGCCGCCGCGACTGCATCCGCCCCCACCTTCAATTCGGCAACGATCAGCGCGGCGCCGATACTGTGGGAAAACGCGGCGCTGCTGCCCAACTGCTCGTGCGCATAGACCAGCGCCCGCCAGGGCAGGTCGTTCTCCGCCACCGGCATGACGCGAGCGAGTGCCTGCCGCGCCGAATCCGGATCGGTGATGTCAAAACAGCGAGGGCGAACGGTTTCATTCATCGGGGTATGCGGCATGCCAGTAGTGGCGATCAGACGTACGATATTCTGAGGCCACCACCCCGGCTTCACCAAATGTCAGCTTGATGAGACCGCCGGTATCGCTGCGCAGAATCCGGGTATCCCGGTCACGCAAGCGTGCGACCACTTGCGGATGCGGGTGGCCATAGCGATTGCGATATCCCACGGTAAACACCCCGTAGTGCGGACGCGCCTGGTCGACGAATTCATCGAGCGACGATGTGCGGCTGCCATGATGGCCGACCACCAGCACCGTCGCCGAGATATCCGCGCCGGAC
>JBGSZD010000053.1:0-8990 GCA_041750575.1 Thiobacillus sp.
TGGGGTGAGCACCTGCATGAAGCCGGCGTTCACCCGCTGCGGAAAGCACGCATGCGATTCGATCGCCGCGCCGAGAATGTCCACCGGTGCGCTGTCGAGGTCGTTCACCCGCAGTACCGCGTGCGGATTGCCCATCGACAGGGCAGCGATCTCGATGAGGTGCTGGCCGACCTTGAGCGGGTAGGTCTGCGCCTCGACGTCGGCGACAAAGGGAATGTCGGCGGGCGCAAAGCGCGGCGCGCCCATGTCCACCGTGACCTGGCCGTTGTCGAGCAGACGCGGTTCGATGACGCCGGACGCGGTTTCGACACGGATCGCGGTCTTGTCGGTGAGCCGCTTGTCGTGCACGAAGCGCACGAAGCAGCGCGCGCCGTTGCCGCATTGCTCCACCTCGCCGCCGTCGGCGTTGAAGATGCGGTAGCGGAAATCGACATCGGCGCGGCTGGGCTTTTCGACCAGCAGAATCTGGTCGCAGCCGACGCCGAAATGGCGGTCAGCGATGCGACGGCATTGTTCAGGCGTGAGCGCAACGGTCTGGTTGATGCCGTCGAAGACGACGAAGTCGTTGCCCAGGCCGTGCATTTTGGTGAAGCGAAGGTTCATGCCCTGCGGGTATCCATTTATTAAGTATTGAGCCTGACGTAATCCTTGAGAATGCAGCGATCCATGACCACGGTCATGCCGGCGTCGTGTGCGCGTTGCGCGGCGGCGTCATGCACGATGCCTTCCTGAATCCAGATACTTGGCAAGTGTAGCGCCAGGCATTGCTCGACGATAGCCGGCACGTGCTCGGCAGCGCGGAACACGTCGACCAGGTCGACCGCGAAGGGAATCTCGGCGAGGCTGGAATACGCCTTCTCGCCCAGCACTTCGTCCACCAGCGGGCGCACCGGAATGATCCGGTAGCCGTACCGCTGCATCGCCTGCGCCACGCGGTAGCTCGGCCGCGCGGGCTGCGGCGAGAGCCCGACCACGGCGATGGTTTTGACGCGATCCAGCAGCGCATTCAGGCTGGCATCGTCTGGATTTGAAAAGTTCATAGCGCTTGCTCCATCACGTGGTCGTCCATGACATATCCATGGCCAATATCGAACACGCACGACTCGACGATGCGGAAGCCATATTTCCGGTAAGCGGCGATCGCCTGCTTATTGCCGCGATTGACCTGCAGCCACAGGCGGCGCGCCTGCCGTTGCCGCGCCCAGTCCTGAACGGCCTGCAACAACCGGCTACCGGTACCCTGCCGCTGGTTTGCCGGGTGAACGTACAGCTTGTCGAGTTTGCAGTCTGCTCCGTCCTGCACGGCATGGGCAAAGCCGACCAGTGTTGTGTTCTGTTGAGCGACCCACCAGGCATGACGCGGATCGTCGAGCTGCATGCGTATGCGTTCGGCACTGTAGCGATCCGCCAGCATGACGTCGATCTGCGCTTGCGAAATCAGCGTCGGGTAGGTGGCCTGCCATACGGTGCGTGCCAGCGCACTGACCGCGTCGATGTCGTCGACCGTCAAGCGCTGTGGACACGCTTCATTCATAGAGGCTGGCCTCGCCGACAGGACGGGTCTTGAAACGGCGGTGCAGCCACAGGTACTGCGGCGGCATTTCGCGCACACGGTCTTCGATGAACGCGTTCATGCGCGCGACATCGGCTTCCAGATCGTCGCTCGGAAAATTGTCCCACGGCGGGTAGAACCGCACGCGATAGCCCTGGCCGCCGGGCAGCTGGCGGGTGATGACCGGGACGACTTGCGCACCGGTGAGCTTGACCAGCCGCGGCAACGCCGACACGGTGGCGGCGGGGATGGCGAAGAAAGGCACGAACACGGCGTTGAGGCGGCCATGATCCTGATCCGGCAGGTAATAGAACGGCAGCCCGCTTTTGATCGCCTGCAAGGTGGCCTTGATTCCCTCGTGGCGCTCGATCAGGACGATGTTCGAAAAACGGGTGCGTCCGTGCCGCATGTATTTGTCGCTGACCGGGTCCTTGGCGCGCGCGTACATGGAGACGATGGTCTGATCCATGGTCAGTCGCACGCCACCCATGTCGAGCCCGACGAAATGCGGCGCCAGCCAGATCACCGGACGCACGCCGTCGCCGCGCGCGGCTTCAGGATTGTCGATCTGGATCAGGCGCCGCAGGCGGGCTTCGGAGCCCCACCACAGCAGGCCGTGTTCCAGCACCGCGCGCATCGAAGCCTGAAAAGTCTGCCGTAGCCAGCGTCGCCGCACGGCCTCGGGCGTGTCGGGAAAACACAGCGCCAGATTGGTGGCGACGATGCGGCGCCGCCGTCCTGGCATCAGCGCCAGCAACCAGCCGAGGCCATTGCCCAGCGCAGCTTGCAGCGGCAGCGGCAGCCAGTGCAGCAGCCACAAAAAGCCGATACTGGTCCAGACAGGCAGCAGCGACAAGCGCAGCAGGCTGGCCGCCGAATCAGTTTTCATGCTGGGAAGGGGCGTCGGGATCGGGCGCGCTGCCCGGGCGCTTGTGGCGGTTGTAGCTCCACATGTATTGCGCGGGAAATTGCCGTACCACGGCTTCCACGCCCTGGTTGATGCGTAGGGCTGCCATCGCCTTGTCTTCCGGCAACTCATCGCCCACCGGCGTGACGTGCAGATGGTATCCCCGTCCCCAGCTCAGGCGTTCGGCCGCGACAAAGAATGCCGCCGCGCCGGTTTTGCGCTGCAGGCTGGCGACCAGCGTTGGCGTGTAGGCCGGGCGGCCGAAGAAGGGCGCCCACACCCCATCGCCCCCAGTCGCCACCTGATCGGGCAGAATGCCGATGCCTTCGTGGCGCTTGAGCGCGGCCAACAGGGCGCGCACGCCCGACAGGTCAGTGGGAACCAGTTTGGCCTGACCGCGCTGGCGCCCGGCCAGCATCAAGGTATCCAGAAACGGCTGGCGTGGCGGCTTGTACATGGCGGTGAACGGGTGGTGCGCGGCGTAATACAGGTTGATGATTTCAAAGCAGCCGATATGCGGCGCAATGACGATCACACCCTTGCCCGCCACGCGCGCGGCGTCGATGTGCTCCCAGCCGGTGGTGCCCTTGACCAGTTTGATCACCTGGTCGTGCGGCCGTAGCCATATCGGAATCAACTCGACGAGAGCCTTGCCCGATTCGCCGACGGCCTGGCGCAGCAGCGCCCGGCAATAGCGCTCGGGCGCGCATAGTCCGCTGTCGCGCAGATTGTTGCGCATGCGACCGGAATGGCGACCCGGCTCCCAATAGATGAGCCAGCCCAGCATCAGGCCCAGGCCATGCAGCAGCGGCAGCGGCAGGCGGGCCAGCAGTTTGAGCAGGAACATCACGTGAACATGCGACTCAACACGGGCGTTGGCCCGGTGTGGATCGGCGTCCACTTGACGCCGGGCGCGCGGGCGCGGCACAATGCGCGAGCACCAGCCGCCGCGTTAACTTTGACAACTTGCGGGCGGGATACAAATACAGCTAAAGCGTCGCCGCTCTGTTTGTCCCCCGAGCCGGTTACGCAGCCAGTAACCGGGACAACAGGAGCTGTCATGCAAAAAGATTTCATTTTCACGTCTGAGTCGGTGTCCGAAGGGCACCCCGACAAGATGGCGGACCAAGTGTCGGATGCGGTGCTCGACGCGATTCTAACCCAGGACAAACACGCGCGCGTCGCCTGCGAGACGCTGCTGACCACCGGCCTGTGCGTCATCGCCGGCGAAATCACCACTACAGCAGTCATCGACTACAATCAGGTCGCGCGCCAAACCATCAAGCGCATCGGCTACGATTCCTCTGACATCGGTTTCGATTACAACACCTGTTCGGTGCTGGTCACCGTCGGCAAGCAGTCGCCCGACATCGCGCAGGGCGTTGATCGCGCGCACGACGATTACCTCGACCAGGGCGCGGGCGACCAGGGCCTGATGTTCGGCTACGCCTGCAACGAAACATCGGTGTTGATGCCGATGCCGATTTATCTTGCACACCGTCTCACCCAGCGCCAGTCAGAACTGCGCAAGGACGGCCGCCTGCCGTGGCTGCGCCCGGATGCAAAATCGCAGGTGTCGATCCGTTATGTCGACGGCAAGCCGCACAGCATCGACACCGTCGTGCTCTCCACCCAGCATGATCCTGAAATTTCCCACGCCCAGTTGTCCGAGGCGGTGATCGAGGAAGTCATCAAGCCGGTGCTGCCGAAAGACATGCTCACCGCCGACACCCGTTACCTCGTCAACCCCACTGGGCGTTTCGTGGTGGGCGGCCCGATGGGCGACGCCGGCCTTACCGGCCGCAAGATCATCGTCGACACCTACGGTGGCGCAGCTCCGCACGGCGGCGGCGCGTTTTCCGGCAAGGATCCGTCCAAGGTCGACCGCAGTGCCGCCTACGCCGGCCGCTACGTGGCGAAGAACATCGTCGCCGCCGGCCTGGCCGACAAGTGCATGGTGCAGATCAGTTACGCCATCGGTGTGGCCAAACCGACCTCGATGATGGTCGACACCTTCGGCACCGGCAAGATCCCCGAGGCCAAGATCGTCGAACTCATCCAGGCGCATTTCGACCTGCGCCCCAAAGGCATCGTCAACATGCTCGACCTGCTGCGCCCGATCTACACCCGCACCGCGAGCTACGGCCACTTCGGCCGCGACGAACCGGATTTCACCTGGGAGGTGACGGACAAGGCGGCCGCGTTGAAGGCAGCGGCTGGTTTATAATCCCGCATCGTTAGTTTTTGGGCGAAAGTTCGCCCCCCTGTGCTGAGGAGCGCTGCGACTACTACCCTCACGGGTTTGGTAGCCAGGCTCAGCGCAGGCGACGTTTCAACCGCGCTCGTTGACTTGCAGCAGGGGCTGCGGGCAAACGAGCACGCCCTCCCCGCTGTCATTCAAGGAGTTTCACCATGAATGCAGTATCCAAACCCGCCAACTTCACCGATTTCGTCGTTGCCGATATGTCGCTCGCCGACTGGGGCCGCAAGGAAATCCGCATTGCCGAAACCGAAATGCCGGGCCTGATGGCGATCCGCGAGGAATTCGCCGCCAGCAAGCCGCTGAAAGGCGCGCGCATCACCGGTTCGCTGCACATGACGATCCAGACTGCCGTGCTGATCGAAACCCTGACGGACTTGGGTGCCGAAGTACGCTGGGCCTCGTGCAACATCTTCTCGACGCAGGATCACGCCGCCGCTGCGATTGTGGCGACCGGCACGCCGGTGTTCGCGGTCAAGGGCGAGTCGCTGGAAGACTACTGGGATTACACCCACCGCATTTTCGAATGGGCCGACGGCATTCATTCCAACATGATTCTCGATGATGGCGGCGACGCGACGCTGCTGCTGCATCTGGGCGCGCGCGCGGAAAAGGATATTTCCGTCGTCGCCAACCCGACCAGCGAAGAAGAGCGCGTGCTCTACGCTGCGATCAAGGCCAAGGTTGCGGCTGATCCGACCTGGTATTCGGTGCGTCTCGCTGCGGTGCGCGGTGTGACGGAAGAAACCACCACCGGCGTGCATCGCCTGTATCAGATGCACGCGCGCGGCGAACTCAAATTCCCGGCGATCAACGTCAACGATTCGGTGACCAAATCCAAGTTCGACAATCTGTATGGCTGCCGTGAATCGCTGGTGGACGGCATCAAGCGCGCGACCGACGTGATGATCGCCGGCAAGGTCGCGGTAGTGGCCGGTTATGGCGATGTGGGCAAAGGCTCGGCGCAGGCATTGCGCGCGCTGTCGGCGCAGGTCTGGGTCACCGAGATCGATCCGATCTGCGCGCTCCAGGCGGCGATGGAAGGCTATCGCGTGGTGACCATGGATTATGCAGCCGACAAGGCCGATATTTTCGTCACCGCCACCGGCAACTTCCACGTCATCACCCATGACCACATGGTCAAGATGAAAGACCAGGCCATCGTTTGCAACATCGGCCACTTCGATAACGAGATCGACGTTGCGGGCGTGGAAAAATACCAGTGGGAAGAAATCAAGCCGCAGGTTGACCACATCATTTTCCCGGACGGCAAACGCATCATCATGCTGGCCAAAGGACGTCTGGTGAATCTGGGCTGCGGCACCGGGCATCCGTCGTATGTGATGTCGTCGAGCTTCGCCAACCAGACCATTGCGCAGATCGAGCTGTGGCAGGAACGCGATTCCGGCAAATACCCGGTCGGCGTTTACACCCTGCCCAAGCATCTGGACGAAAAAGTCGCGCGTCTGCAACTGAAAAAACTCAATTCGCAACTGACCGAGTTGACCGATTACCAGGCCAACTACATCAGCGTCGATAAAAACGGTCCGTACAAGGCGGATCACTACCGTTATTGATCGAGTGACTTCACCTGAAAGGAGGACGCCATGCGTCTGCTGTTGCTGTGGTTGCTGAACGCCGTCGCCCTGCTCGCCGTGACGTATCTGCTGCCTTCGATTCAGGTGTCGAATTTCGGCACGGCGTTGCTGGCTGCGCTGGTGCTCGGCTTCATCAATACGCTAGTGCGGCCGGTGCTGGCGATTCTGACCCTGCCGATCACGGTGCTGACGCTGGGGATTTTCTATCTGGTGCTGAACGGCCTCTTGTTCTGGCTGGCCAGCGCGCTGATCCCCGGATTCCAGGTGAACGGATTCGTATCGGCGCTCGTCGGCGCGATTCTCTACGGCGTGATCGCCTGGGCGCTGTCCGCGCTCATCCCGAACAAAAAAGGTTGAACATGACCGAACGTACTTTCAGCTTCGAGTTCTTTCCGCCCAAGACGGCGGAAGGCGCGGACAAACTGCGCGCCACGCGCGAACAGCTCGCGCAGCTCAAGCCCAAATTCTTTTCCGTGACCTTCGGCGCGGGCGGCTCTACCCGTGACCGCACGCTGGAAACCGTGCGTGAGATTCAGGCATCCGGCTCCGAAGCGGCGCCGCATCTGTCGTGCATCGGTTCGACCGAAGACAGCATCCGTGAGATTCTCAGCGAATACAAAAGCCAGGGCATCCGCCATCTGGTCGCGCTGCGCGGCGATCTGCCGTCGGGCACGATGGACGCGGGCGAATTCAACTACGCCAACGAACTGGTGAGCTTCATCCGCAAGGAAACCGGCGACTGGTTCGAGATCGAAGTCGCCGCCTATCCCGAAATTCACCCGCAGGCGCGCTCGTGGAAAGACGACCTCGCCAACTTCAAACGCAAGGTCGATGCCGGCGCGGATTCGGCCATCACGCAATACTTCTTCAATGCCGACGCCTATTTCCGCTTTGTCGACGAAGCGCGTGCGATGGGCGTTGCCATCCCCGTCGTACCGGGCATCATGCCCATCGGAAACTACGTGCAACTGGCGCGGTTCTCGGATGCCTGCGGTGCGGAAATCCCGCGCTGGCTGAGAAAGAAACTGGAAAGCTACGGCGACGATCTGCCGTCGATCCGCGCCTTTGGCCTGGATGTGATCACCGACCTGTGCGACCGACTGTTGGCCGGCGGCGCGCCGGGCCTGCACTTCTACACCATGAATCAGGCGGGACCCAGCACCACCATCTGGCAGCGGCTGGGCTTGTAGCCCACCATGGGATTCCAGGCGGTCGGCGCTGTTGGATCATGGCCCGATTGCTGCCCTGTTCAGCGCTTATCTTCCGGAGGGCGCCTTCAGTATTGCTTGATAAAGGTATGGGTCACGATCGACATGCCCTGACGCCAACGTGCGATCAACTGCGGGGTCGTCTCCGGATCGATTTCATTTATTGCTTGCAACAAGCTGTCCACCCAATAGGGGTAGAGATGGGGTGGCACGGGCGAACGACCTTGGCGTGAGTGTGTATCAGCCATCTGGCTGATGGTTCGGCTGGAAATCGAACTCCCGCCCGCATGCGAGATCGCGGCGCTGATGCCTCGGCGCAAGGCCATGCGCTGCTTCTGAAAATCGGTTTGTGCAAACATCGGCGCGATGTCGGGGTGGCTGGCCAGAAATATCTCGTAGAACCGCTCGATGAAGCTTTTCTCCCTCAGGCAGCGTCCGTAGCTTTGCTGTAAATCGTCGTAGCTGTCAGCCATTGTTCATGCTCCCGTTGCCTGGACAGGCGGCGATTTTTTGTGTATGTGCAAAGCTTGAACAGGTTTTTCTGAATTTCAATCACAAGACGTTGCGGGGGGGCACCCCGGATTCGGCAGGACGGGTGCGTGGTGCCCTTCCGCCTTACTGCCAGGTGATGCGCTGCTGCAGCGCCGCGAGCGTTACCGCGGCATCCTTCAGATTCGCCGCATCGCCGCTCGAGCCGGCGACCACGCCCTTGTCCGCCACTGGCGCCAGGTTGTCGAGCTTGAAGCGGCCCTTGCCGGTCTGGTCGCGCAGGAAGCAGCTTTCGTCGAAGAACAGGCGGCCGCCGCTGGCGTCGATTTCGTCGGAATCGACCGAGTCGTAGCCGATGAGTTTTTTCACGTCGTCGAGTCCGGCAATGTCCACGGCGGTTACGCTCTTCTGGTTGGCATCGATCAGATAGGCTTTCATGGCAGTCCTCACAGGCTAGATTTAAGTGCGTTCAGGCAGTAATCGACGTTTTCCTGCTTCGCCGAGTAGCCCATCAGGCCGATGCGCCAGATCTTTCCGGCCATGTCGCCGAGACCGGCACCGATTTCAAGGCTGAAATCGTTGAGCAGCCTGGCGCGCACGGCGGCCTCATCGACGCCTTCCGGTACGTAGATCGAGTTGAGTTGCGGCAGACGGGCAGCAGGTTCGACGACGTATTTCAGGCCCATGCTTTCGAGCCCGGCCTTGAGCTTTTCGTGCATCGCGCGATGTCGCGCCCAGGCGTTGTCCAGGCCTTCTTCTTCGAGAATCACCAAGGCTTCGTGCAGGCCGTACATCGGATTGATCGGCGCGGTGTGGTGGTAGGTGCGCTTGCCGGCGGACTGCCAGTAGCCGAGCACGAGATTCAGATCGAGAAACCAGCTCTGCACGACCGTCGTGCGCGCCTTGATGCGGGCGATGGCTTTTTCAGAGAACGACACCGGCGACAAACCGGGCGTGCATGACAGGCATTTCTGGA
>JBGSZD010000054.1:0-7559 GCA_041750575.1 Thiobacillus sp.
AGACCTCCACACGCCAAACGCGGCTTACCTCGTCGACCGCGCGCTCAAGGGCGGCCAGCTCGCCACCCCGTATGCGCTGGAGGCAGAAGACTGGCCGCTGTTTGCCGGCATCGAAGCCGAACGCGATGAATCCCGCGCCAAAAGTATCCATCCCCTGAAGGGTATCAATACCCTGAAGGGTATAAATGCCGGCTGATCAGGCGGCAGGCCTGCGTCGGCGCAGCGCGCGGCAACCGTTGCGCGGCATCCACTGTTTTTTCGACGCGGCTGAATCCACACACCTGCTGGCGCAGGCGCTGCATCGGCTTGGTCGGGTGCCCTTGCTGGTCGACATGCAGGGCCGCCTGTTTGGCGGTTCATCTACGCGCACCTTGTTCGGTTGGCGCCAGCAGATCGAACGTGGGCAACTCAACACCCTGCCTCTGACTTATGGCGAAGGCTGGCATGCGCCCGGCGTGCGGGCGGACGAGCCTGCCTTGCGTGACGCGGCCCATGCATACGATTGTTTACTGTTTGATGCCGGCGTCACCGAGGCGGATCTGACGTTGATGCAGGATGCTGACCAAACGGTCGTGATCGAGATTCGACACTTGCACGAATCGATGCTGCGCGCCTACGCCCTGCTCAAAACCTTGTCCGGCATGGGATGCGACTTGCACGTCGGATTGCTTGGCGATGCGGCCGCGTGCGAACAGGTGCAGTCCGCGTGCCGCCACTTTCTTGAGCAACAGGTCGCGCAGACCATTTACAGCGCGGCACACGAAGATGAGCCATTTGCCGCGCTTGCCGTTAGAATGTCGGGCATGGAGGCGAGTCAGCCGGCTCGTTACAAGACAGGAAAATCCTGAAGCATGGTTGGCAAGAAATCGTCGCAAGACGAACAGATCACGAAATACGCACCGCTGGTCAAGCGCATCGCCTATCACATGATGGCGCGCCTGCCTGCCAGCGTCGAAGTCGACGATCTCATCCAGGTCGGGCTGATCGGGTTGATGGATGCGGTCGGTCGTTTCGACGGCACCCAGGGTGCCCAGTTCGAGTCTTACGCTACCCAGCGCATCCGTGGCGCCATGCTCGACGAACTGCGCGAGGCCGACTGGCTGCCGCGCCACGTGCGGCAGAAGTCGCGGCAGATCGAATCCGCCATCAACCGGCTGGAACAGCGTAACGGCAAATCACCGAGCGAGCAGGAAATCTCCGCCGAACTGGGCATGCCGATCGACCAGTACCAGTCCATGCTGGGTGACGTGAAATGTTCCCAGCTTTTGTATTACGAAGATTTCTCGGATGAGGACAGCGCCAGTTTCCTCGAACGCTATCTGGTGGACGGCAGCAACGATCCCCTCGCGGTGCTGGAGGACGAAGGCTTCCGCGATAGCCTGATTGCCGCTATCCACCATTTGCCCGAGCGCGAGCGCAGCATGATGGGCATGTACTACGAGCAGGACATGAACCTGAAGGAAATCGGCACCGTGCTCGGCGTGTCCGAATCGCGCGTGTGCCAGTTGCATTCGCAGGCTGTCGCGCGACTGCGCGCGCAGCTCAAGATTTGGAAAGACTGACGCGGCATTGCCCGCGAGGGCGCGACGGAACGCGAATAAATCCGCGATAATGACGGCTTGTTTATCCAAGCCTGCCTAGCCGTCATGTCCCAGTCCGACCTCAAGAAAAAAGCCCTCGATTACCACCGCCTGCCCAAGCCCGGCAAACTCTCGGTCGAATCGTCCAAACCCTGCGCCACACAAGAAGATCTGTCGCTCGCCTACACGCCAGGCGTCGCCCAGCCGGTGCTGGAAATCGCGAAGAATCCCAAGACGGCCTACGACTACACCAACAAGGGCAACCTCGTCGCGGTGATCACCGACGGTACTGCCATCCTCGGCCTGGGCAACCGTGGGCCCCTGGCCGCCCAGCCGGTGATGGAAGGCAAGGCCGTGCTGTTCAAGCAGTTCGCCGGCATTGATGTGTTCGACATCGAGGTCAGCGTCAAGACCCCGCAGGAATTCATCAAGGTCGTCGAAGCCATCGCGCCGACCTTCGGCGGCATCAACCTCGAAGACATCGCCGCGCCGCACTGCTTCGAGATCGAAGCCGCGCTGAAGAAAAAACTCGATATCCCCGTTTTTCACGACGACCAGCACGGCACCGCCGTCATCATCTGTGCCGGCCTCATCAATGCGCTGTACGTGCAGGGCAAATCGCTCGACACCGCGAAAATCGTCTGCCTCGGCGCCGGCGCCGCCGGCATCGCGTCGATGAATCTGCTGGTGGCGATGGGCGCGCAGAAGCGCAACATCCTGCTGGTCGATTCCAAAGGCGTCGTCCACAAGGGCCGCACCGATCTCAACGGCTTCAAGAAAGCCTACGCGCGGCAGACCAAGTTGCGTACGCTGGCCGAGGCGATGGCCGGCGCCGACGTGTTCGTTGGCGTCTCCGGCGCCAACCTGGTGAGCCCGGCGATGGTGAAGAGCATGGCTGACAAGCCCATCGTCTTCGCGCTCGCCAACCCTAATCCGGAAATCCTGCCGGAGAAGGCCAAGGCCGCGCGCAGCGATCTGGTGATGGCCACCGGCCGCTCGGACTTCCCCAACCAGGTCAACAACGTGCTCGGCTTTCCCTTCATCTTCCGCGGTGCGCTCGACGCGCGGGCGAAGGAAATCACCCAGGCCATGCTCATCGCCGCCGTGCACGCGCTGGCGGAACTCGCGCGCGAACCCGTGCCCGCGTCGGTGCTGAAAGCCTACAAACTGAAGAAGCTGAAATTCGGCCCCGACTACATCCTGCCCAAGCCGTTCGATCCGCGCCTTGCCCAGCGTGTGCCGCTGGCGGTGGCGAAGGCGGCAAAACGCAGCAAGCAAGCTCGCCACGAATAAAAAAAGGCCGGTCGAGGACCGGCCTTTCGACGGGTGGGTGCCCTTATTTCTGCGCCAGCACCCAGGCAATGATCTTTTTCAGATCCTTGTCGCTGACCTTCGGGTTGGCCGGCATATTAACCTCGCCCCAGACACCGCTGCCGCCTTTTCTGACCTTGTCAGCCAGCATCGCGGCGGCATTTTTTTGCCCCCGGTATTTGTCCGCCACATCCTTGAATGCGGGGCCGACGACTTTTTCCGAGACGGAATGGCAGTTGAGGCAATTGTGCTTCTCAGCCAGCTTCTCGCTTGCCAGAACAGGCTGGGCTGCCATGATCAGCATGGCGCTTGCAAACAGGGTTAACGATTTCATGGCAATCCTCCTTGTGGTGGGTAAAAGCAGCATCGCAAGTAAGATCTTTCCCTCTTCCTGTGCGTACTTGAAGCTAAACTAACATTGGGGTTTGTTTTTAACAATCCACCTCCGAACCATGCACCAACGGCCTGTTTTCCTGAATCTGCTTCGCATCCACCTGCCGCTTGCCGGCTGGGTTTCGATCCTGCATCGGGTGTCGGGCGCGCTGTTGTTTGCAGCCTTGCCCTTCGGGGTATGGGCATTGTCCGTGTCGCTATCCGGAGAGGCCGGGTTCCGGCGCATGGCCGATGTGGCAGGGCATCCGCCAGCCAAGCTGCTGCTTCTTTTGCTGATATGGGCATTTGCGCATCATGTCCTGGCAGGCTTGCGGCATCTGGCGCTGGACGTGCACTGGGGCGTGGGCCTGCATCGCGCGCGCCAGAGCAGCAGAGCGGTATTTCTGGCCGGTGGGCTGATCACGCTACTGGCAGCCTGGAGGCTGTTTGCATGAAGTCATCCACGGGTTCGCACACCGGCACGGGAACCTGGCTTTTGCAGCGTGCCAGTGCACTGGTGCTGGCATTTTCAATACCGGTGCTGATCATCAGGCTGCTGGTTGCAATTCCCGCTGATTTCGCAGCTTGGCATGCGCTGTTTTCCCCAATGTGGATACGCATGCTGCTGCTGTTGACCAGCGTTGCCCTGGGCCTCCATGCCTGGGTCGGGATGCGCGACATTTTCATGGACTACGTTCATTTCGCGGGAGCGCGGCTGGCGCTGTACCTGGCAGTGATCGTGACCCTGGCGGGCAGCGTGGCATGGATGGCTGCGATGCTGTTCGGTTCGGCTTTGTGGGGCACGACATGATCACGCGCCGCTTCGATGCGCTCATCATCGGCGGCGGTGGTGCGGGCCTGCGCGCGGCGCTTCAACTTGCGCGCTCGGACTACAAAGTCGCGGTGGTGTCGAAGGTCTTCCCGACGCGCTCGCATACCGTGTCGGCACAGGGCGGCATTACCGCTGCGCTCGCCAACGTCGACGACGACCGCTGGGAATGGCACATGTACGACACGGTCAAAGGCGGCGACTGGCTCGGCGACCAGGACGCGATCGAGTTCATGTGCCGCGAGGCGGCCAGCGCGGTGTACGAGCTCGAACACATGGGCCTGCCGTTCTCGCGTCTGGAGAACGGCAAGATCTACCAGCGCCCATTCGGCGGGCAGTCGAAGAACTTCGGTGGCGAGCAGGCGACGCGTACTTGTGCCGCCGCCGATCGCACCGGCCATGCGCTGCTGCATACGCTCTACCAGCAAAATCTCGCCGCCCGCACGCAGTTCTTCGACGAATACTTCGCGCTCGATCTGCTGCGCGACGCCGAGGGCTATTGCCTGGGCGTGACGGCGATGAGCATCGAGACCGGCGAGCCGCTGCTGATCGAAGCGCGCACCACCCTGCTCGCCACCGGCGGGGCGGGGCGGGTGTTCTGGAACAGCAGCAACGCCATGATCAATACCGGCGACGGCCTCGGCATGGTGCTGCGCACCGGGCTGCCGCTGCAGGACATGGAATTCTGGCAGTTCCATCCCACTGGTATCGCCGGCGTGGGTTCGCTGATTACCGAAGGCGTCCGCGGCGAGGGCGGTTATCTTTTGAATAAAAACGGCGAGCGTTTCATGGAACGCTACGCGCCGCATGCGAAAGACCTTGCCGGTCGCGATGTGGTGGCGCGCGCGATCGCCATCGAGATTGCCGAGGGACGCGGCTGCGGAGCTGCCTCTAATCAAAGCGGCGGCGACTATGTATATCTCAAGCTCGATCATCTGGGCGAGAAAACCATCGCCGAGAAACTTCCCGGCATCCGCGACCTGTCCATCCGCTTCGCCGGCGTCGATCCGGCGAAAGCGCCCATCCCCGTCGCACCGACCGCGCACTACATGATGGGCGGCATTCCCACCAACCTGCACGGCCAGGTTGTTGCGCCCGCCCGCTTCGGCCCGGAAGAACCGGTGCCGGGGCTGTATGCCGTCGGCGAATGCGCCTGCGTGTCGGTGCACGGCGCCAATCGCCTGGGTGGAAATTCGCTGCTCGACCTGATCGTGTTCGGCCGCGCCGCGGGCAAGCATATGCTGGACTATCTGCGCGACAACCCCTATCCGCGCGCCTTGCCCGCACAGGCGGCGCAAACCAGCCTCGCGCGGCTGCAGCGTTGGGAGCGGCCAGGCAGCGAACGCGTGGCGGCGATTACTGACGATCTCCGACGCATGATGCAGGCGCATTGCGGCGTCTTCCGCACCGAGGCGACTTTGCGCGATGGCCTCGCCAAGCTCGACGTACTCGAAGCCAGACTGGCACAGGCAGGCCTCATGGACACCAGCCGCGTGTTCAACACCGCGCGCATCGAGGCGCTGGAGCTGGAAAACCTCATGGGCGTCGCGCGCGCGACGCTGGTCTCGGCCATCCATCGCACCGAAAGCCGCGGCGCACACACGCGGGAGGATTTTCCGCAGCGCGACGACGAGCGCTGGCTGAAGCACACGCTGTATTCGCGGGAAGGGGATCAGGTGGATGCCAAGCCGGTGCGGCTGAAACCGCTGACGGTGGAGTCGATACGGCCGAAGGAGAGGGTGTATTGATGAAATTTCGCCTCTACCGCTACAACCCTGAGTCCGGCGAACAGCCCACCATGCAGGACGTCGAACTCGACATCGACCCTGCCGGCAAGATGCTGCTCGACGCGCTCATTGCGATCAAGGCACAGGACGAAACCCTGTCGCTGCGCCGTTCCTGCCGCGAAGGCGTGTGCGGGTCGGACGCGGTGAACGTGAATGGCCGCAACCGGCTGGCGTGTATCACGCCGCTGTCCGAACTGAAGCAGCCCATCGAGGTGCGGCCGCTGCCGGGGCTGCCGGTGATCCGCGATCTCATCGTCGACATGGAGCCGTTCTACAGGCAATACCGCTCGATCAAACCCTGGCTCGTCAATGACGATCCGGAGCCCGAGGTCGAACGCCTGCAAAGTCCCGAAGACCGCGCGCTGCTTGACGGCGCCTACGAGTGCATTCTGTGCGCCTGCTGCACCACGGCGTGCCCGTCGTTCTGGTGGAACCCGGAGACCTTCGTCGGCCCGGCGGGGCTATTGCAGGCGTACCGCTTCATCGCCGATACACGCGACGAGGCGACGGCGGCGCGGCTGGACAATCTGGAAGACCCCTACCGGCTGTATCGCTGCCGCGGCATCATGAACTGCGTGGATGCGTGTCCCAAAGGCTTGAATCCGACGGAGGCGATCGGCCGCATCAAGTCGCTGCTGGTGAAACGGCGTGTCTGAGCTGATGATCAGCGACCGGATTTCATGGCGTTGCCGCCGGGGTTTGCTCGAACTGGATATCGTGCTGGGTGGCTTTTGGGCCACGCACCGCGCTACACTTCAGCCTAACGAGACAGCCGCGCTGGAGCGGCTCCTGACGCTGTCGGATATGGAGATTGCAGACCGGCTGCAAGGCAGGGCGCCCGCGGGCGATGCCGACCTTGAAGCGCTTGTTCAACGCCTGCGAGAATTTCGGAACATACGATGAAAAAAACCGCCACCCTTACTTTCAGCGACGGCAGCCCGTCCATTGAACTGCCCATCGAGCAGGGCACCTACGGCAAGCCGGTGATCGACATCCGCGCGCTCGCCGCGCAGGGCTACTTCACCCACGACCCCGGCTTCACCGCGACGTCCAGCTGCAACTCCGCCATCACCTACATCGACGGCGACGAAGGGCTACTGTACTACCGCGGCTATCCGATCGAGGAGCTGGCCTACAAGTCGGACTTCATGGAGGTCTGCTATCTGCTGATCCACGGTGAATTGCCGACGGCAGACCAGAAGATGGCGTTCGAGCAATCGATCCGCCACCACACCATGTTGCACGACCAGATGGAGAACGTGTTCCGCGGCTTCCGCCGCGACGCGCATCCGATGGCGGTGATGATCAGCGTCACCGGCGCGATGTCGGCGTTCTATCACGAAGACATGAACATCTTCGACCCGCGCCAGCGCGAGATCGTGGCACACCGGCTGATCGCCAAGGTGCCGACGGTGGCAGCCTGGTCCTACAAGTACAACGAAGGCCAGCCTTTCGTCTACCCGCAGAATCGCCTGTCCTACGCCGAGAATTTCCTGCACATGATGTTCTCGACGCCGTGCGAACCCTACGAACCCAACCCGGTGCTGGCGCGTGCGCTCGACCGCATTTTCATCCTGCACGCCGACCACGAGCAGAATGCCTCGACCTCGACCGTGCGGCTGGCCGGCTCCAGCGGTGCCAATCCTTACGCCAGCATGGCCAGCGGCATGGCTTCGCTGT
>JBGSZD010000055.1:0-4629 GCA_041750575.1 Thiobacillus sp.
TTTCCGGACTGAAGTGATGAACAAGCGGGCGCGATGGAAGTCGCGCCCGCTTGTTTGTTGCCAGGTGGATCAAGCTTGGATCAACTCCAGACCCGTTCGCCCTGAGCTCGTCGAAGGGCCTCTCCAAGTGGCGCAGGGCCGCTTCGGCAAGCTCAGGACAGGCTTCGACAGGCTCAGCCCGAACGGTTTGGGATTCTAGCTAGCTGGATTGCTCCCTCCCCAGGCGCGCAAAACTCACTTCGTTTCCGATCCCTATTTCAGACATATTCCGAGCTCGCTCATGTCTCCCATCCTTGTCCGCAGCCTGCCGTTCGGGCTCTACATCGCCCTGCTGGCACTTGAAGGCCTGTTGCCCGACTGGGCGCCGGGCTTCGACGTGCGCTGGCTGTATCCGCTGAAAGCCGGGCTGGTGGCGCTGGCGCTGGCGGTGCTGTGGCGGCATTACGCCGAGATCAAGACCTGGGGCCTGGCGTTCAGGCATCTGTTGCTGTCGGTCGCCGTGGGCATCGTGGTGCTGGTGCTGTGGGTCAACCTCGATGCCGGCTGGATGCTGCTGGGCGAAGTGGGCGAGGGCTTCAACCCCAAAGACCCGGCCGGCCAGATCGACTGGCTGCTGGTCGCCTTCCGCATCGCCAGCGCCGCGCTGGTGGTGCCGATCATGGAAGAGCTGTTCTGGCGCTCGTTTCTGCAGCGCTGGGTGCAGCAGTCCGATTTCATGACGCTGGACCCGGCGCGGATCGGCCTGAAAGCGCTGCTCATCGCCAGCGCGCTGTTCGCCGTCGAACACCTGCAATGGCTGGCCGGCCTCGTCGCCGGCCTGGCCTACGGCTGGCTGTATATCCGCACCCGCAACCTGTGGGCGCCCATCGTCGCGCATGCCGTCACCAACGGCGGGCTGGGCGCGTATGTGGTGGCCACCGGGCGGTGGAGCTTCTGGTGAGCAAGCGGATTTTCGAATGTATCGGGGGAGAACCTGCACAGGGGCTGGTTCACGCGGCTGCGCGCCCTGTGCCCACTACCGTTCGCCCTGAGCTTGTCGAAGGGCAAATTGCTGAAGCCCCCATGCATGCATGCCCTTCGACAAGCTCAGGGCGAACGGGTGAGGGGGGCAGCCCTTCGACAAGCTCAGCACGAACGGGCGAGGAGTGGAACCCTTCGACACGTTCAGCACGAACGGGCGGGGAGTGGAGCCCTTCGACACGTTCAGCGCGAACGGGGGGCTGGGCCGCGCGTCATGGAACGCTGCGTGGACAAGTCGCTTTGGCCGCTTTGGCGCTGGCCGCCACCCTGGCCACGCCCGCAGCGGCGAAGGAAGGCGACACCTTCCGCCCCTTCGTCTCGGCGGGCTACTTCTACGACAACAACCTGTTCCGCCTGGCCGATAACGAAAGCCCCGGCACCCAGCGCGACGACCGCTACGGGCTCCTGAGCGCGGGCATCAATGTGGACTGGAAACCGGGGCGCCAGCAGATCGTCGCCAACGCCACCAAAACCCTGATCCGCTACGACCAGAACACCTATCTGGATTTCGATGGCGACGACGTGCAGGCCACCTGGAACTGGCGCCTGGGCAACCGGCTGTCAGGCAATCTGGGCGCGGCCAAGTCCACCAGCCAGAGCAGCTTCGGCGACATCGGTCTGGTCAACAACCAGGTCGATCGCGAGCGCCGCTACGGGCGCGCCGAGTGGGAGCTTCACCCGCGCTGGCGCATCGGCGGCGGCGTCGAAACGACCGACAACACCAACAGCGAGCCCTCGCAGGCGTCGCAGGATGTCCAGCAGACGGCGCAGGATGTCGTGCTCAGTTACCGCACGCCCAAGGGCAGCAATCTGCGCGCGCAGGTACGTCGCACCGATGC
Source organism: Thiobacillus sp. (assembly GCA_041750575.1). Lineage (GTDB taxonomy): Bacteria > Pseudomonadota > Gammaproteobacteria > Burkholderiales > Thiobacillaceae > Thiobacillus. Next base: position 1,860 of record JBGSZD010000055.1, read on the forward strand.
CGAATTCCCCACCCAGCAAACGCTGCGATTTGATTTTCCATTCGTCGAAGTGGCCGACAACAGCTACAAGCAAACCGAATACAACCTGCTGGGCGACTGGCGCCTGTCCGGCAAGCTCACGCTGCGCGGGCAGGCCGGCTGGGTGGATCGCAAATATGAAAACGTCCTGCGCGACGACCTCGGCGGCGCGGCCCTGCTCAACGAACGCCCCGATTTCGGCGGCTTCGCCGGGCGCGTGTCGGCGGACTGGTACGCCACCGCCAAAACCCTGCTGAGCGTGTCCGCGTATCGGGAACTCGGCGGGGCAACGGACATCAATGCCAGCTCCGTGCTGAAACAGGGCGCGGGCGTGAACGGCGTCTGGCTGGTGCGCGAAAAGTGGCGCCTGAATGCCGGCGCAACCTACGAAAACCGCGATTACAAAGGCGACCCGGGCACCACGCAACCGCAGCGCAACGACGATACCCTGGGCGCGTCGCTTTCGCTCAGCTATGCGCCGATCCAGGCCGTGTCGCTGGATGTGGGCCTCCGCGCCGGCCGTCGAGATTCAAGCATTTCTGTCGAGGATTACAAGTTTCATTCATTGTTTGCTAACGTGCGGGCTGATTTTTAGCGGAATACCGAATAACGCTGTCATCGCGAGGAACGACGTGACGCGGCGATCCAGTGTTCGTCGATATCGCTGGAATTCTGGGTTGCTTCACTTCGTTCGCAATGACGGATTTTGGATTGGTCGGCATTTCCCTGGAAATGCGGACCGCGGCGCGAGCGGGTACGGGTTTTGCAGGTAAGCGAGGTTCAGGATTCAAGGTTCAAGATTCAAGTTGCAAGGTTCAAGAGGGTCGTCATTTCGGTGCTTGTCCCCGTAAGGGGGAACGCCGGGGTGACGGATGGCGAAGGGCGGGGCGGATGCAAAGCAAAACCGCTTCCCCCTTGTATCTTGCAACTTGAATCTTGCATCTGATGCATCTGAAAAAGTTTCAGGCAGGAATGTGCGATGGCTTTTTTGGCCGTCGCCAATTGGAGAGAGAAATGAGCAAGTTGTGGCGTAATGTATGGATGCTGTGTGCCCTGCTGCTGGCAGCGCCGGCGTGGAGTGCGGACAAGGATTACCGCATGGGGACGGGCGACGTGGTGCGCATCACCGTGTACGGCAATCCCGACCTCACCACCGAGGCGCGCGTGGGCGAGGACGGCGGCCTTACCTTCCCGCTGATCGGTGCGGTGAAAGCGGCCGGGCAGACCCCCGCCGCTGCCGAAAAAGAAATCGCTACCCGCCTGGCCAAGGGCGGCTTCATCGTCGATCCCAACGTCAACCTCAACATCGTGCAGTATCGCGGCCAGCAGGTTTCGGTGCTGGGCCGCGTCAACCGCCCTGGCAAGCACACGCTGGAAAAAGTCAGCCGCGTCACCGATGCGCTGGCGCTGGCCGGCGGCATCATCGTCGACGGCGCCGACATCGTCACCCTGGTGCGCACGCGCGACGGCAAGACCGAATACCGCGACATCGACGTCATCGCGCTGTTCAAGCAAGGCGGCGAAGCCAGCAACGAACTGATCCAGGACGGCGACATCATCAACGTGGCGCGCCAGCCCATGTTCTACATCTACGGCGAAGTGCAGCGCCCCGGTTCCTTTCGCCTGGAGCAGAACATGAGCGTGGTGCAGGCGCTGTCGCTGGGCGGCGGCGTCACCGCGCGCGGCACCCAGCGCGGCATCAAGATCCTGCGTCGCGACGACAAAGGCGGCATGCAGGAACTCGACACCAAGCTGGCCGACCCAGTGAAAAAAGACGACGTAATTTACGTCAAGGAAAGCCTGTTCTGATGAGCCACCTGTTGATCCGGCACGAATTAAATATGAGTAGTACCGTTCGTGCTGAGCTTGTCGAAGCAACTCAAAGAGACACCCAATGAACTTCACCCAATTTCTGCTGATTCTGAATGCGCGCAAGTGGATCATCCTCGGCGTGCTGCTGCTCACTGTGGCTGTCGCGGCGGGGTATAGCCTGCTTCAAAGCAAGGAATACACAGCTACAACCACCCTTATCATCGACTCTAAAAGCAAAGACCCTTTTTCAGGGCAGTTGCTGCCATCACAGTTGTTTCCTGGCTACATGGCCACGCAGATCGACATCATCAAAAGCGAAAACGTCGCGATCAAGGCGGTGGATGTGTTGAAGCTGGCTGACAATCCCGCCACGCGCCAGGCTTTCGAGGCGGCAACCAAAGGGCAGGGATCGATCAAACAGTGGCTGGCGGGTGTGTTGTTGCCCAAACTAAGCGTGGAACCTGCCAAGGAGTCCAGTCTCATTTACATCAATTTTTCGGGGGCCGACCCGCAATTCGCAGCAGTGGTGGCCAACGCATTTGCCAAGGCCTATATCGACACCAGCCTGGAATTGCGTGTCGCGCCGGCCAAGCAGACCGCCGAGTGGTTCGACCAACAGATCGTCCAGCTGCGCGAGAGAGTCGACCAGGCCCAGCAAAAGCTCACCGCTTATCAGCGAGAAAAAGGCATCGTCGAATCCGAGGAGCGGCTCGATGTGGAAACCCGCCGCATGGCCGATCTGGCCGGGCAGATGGTGGCCGCGCAATCAGCGTCGTTCGATGCAAGCTCGCGCACTCGCAACAGCGCCAACCTGCCGGAAGTCACCAACAACCCGGTGGTGCAGAACCTCAAGGCCCAGGTCGCACAGGGCGAAGGCAAACTGGCGGAAATGGCCAACCGGGTGGGCGCGAATCACCCCGAGTTTCTGCGCCTGCAAGCC
>JBGSZD010000056.1:0-4202 GCA_041750575.1 Thiobacillus sp.
CTGCGCATCCCTGCAAAAACGCCATGGATCGACTTCAACCGCCTGAAGCATGGCGCGGCACCCCGTGAATGGCCAACAACATTAGCCCGCAATGATATGATTTCGCGTTCTTTTTGTCAAAGAAACCCCAGTTAATCCAACATTAGGCCGGACCATGCTCAAGAAAATACTGGTCGCCAACCGGGGCGAGATTGCTGTCCGCATCGTGCGCGCCTGCGCCGAACTCGGGATCAAGTCGGTCGCCATCTACACCGACGCTGACCGCCACGCCCTGCATGTGAAAAAGGCCGACGAGGCCTACCACATCGGCAAGGACCCGATTCTGGGCTATCTGAACGCGCACACGCTGGTCAATCTGGCAGCGGCCTCGGGCTGCGACGCGCTGCATCCCGGTTATGGCTTCCTCTCCGAGAACCCCGACCTGGCCACCATTTGCGCGCGCCGCGGCATCCGTTTCATCGGCCCCTCGCCGGAGGTGATCCGCCAGATGGGCGACAAGATCCAGGCCCGCAACGCGATGATCGCAGCGGGCATCCCGGTCACGCCCGGCTCGGACCACAACCTGGAAAATGTCGAGGAAGCGCGCATGCTGGCGAATAAAATCGGCTATCCGGTAATGTTGAAGGCCACCAACGGCGGCGGCGGGCGCGGCATCCGTCGCTGCGACAACGAAGCCGAGCTGCTGAAGAACTACGATCGCGTGGTGTCGGAGGCCAGCAAGGCCTTCGGCAAGCCCGAAGTCTTCGTCGAAAAATGCGTGGTGCGCCCCAAGCACATCGAGGTGCAAGTGCTCGGCGACAACCAGGGCAACGTCATTCACCTGTTCGAACGCGACTGCTCGATCCAGCGGCGCAACCAGAAATTGATCGAAATTGCGCCCTCTCCGCAGCTCACCGAGGCGCAACGGCAATACATCGGCAAGCTGGCGGTCCGTGCCGCCAAGTCAGTGGGCTACGTCAACGCCGGCACGGTGGAATTCCTGCTCGACCAGGACAACCAGTTTTATTTCATGGAAATGAACACCCGGCTGCAGGTCGAACATCCCATCACCGAAACCATCACCGGTGTCGATATCGTGCAGGAGCAGATCCGCATCGCCTCCGGCCTGCCGCTGCAATACCAACAGGAAGAAATCACCCATCGCGGCTACGCCATCGAATTCCGCATCAACGCCGAAGACCCGAAAAACGAATTCCTGCCCAGCCTCGGTCGCATCACGCGCTATTACTCGCCGGGCGGCCCCGGCGTGCGGGTGGATGCCGCGATTTACACCGACTATGTGATTCCGCCCTACTTCGATTCGATGTGCGCCAAGCTCACGGTATGGAACCTGAACTGGGAATCGACCATCGCACGCGGTAGCCGCGCACTCTCAGACATGCTGGTCTATGGCGTGAAAACGACCATTCCGTACTATCAGGAAATTCTGAAAGATCCCGAGTTCAAGAGCGGGCGCTTCAACACCAGTTTTGTGGACGATCATCCGGAACTCACCCAGTACACCGAAAAGAAACCGCCGGAAGTGATGGCCGCCGCCATCGCCGCCGCGATTGCCGCCCATCAAGGACTCTGACATGGCCAAAGTATTCGTTACCGATCTCGTCCTGCGCGACGGCCACCAGTCGCTCATCGCCACCCGCATGCGCACCGAAGACATGCTGCCGATCTGCGGCAAGCTGGATCAGGTGGGCTTCTGGTCGCTGGAAGCCTGGGGCGGCGCCACCTTCGACGCTTGCGTGCGATTCCTGCGCGAGGACCCGTGGGAGCGCCTGCGCCAACTCAGAAAAGCCCTACCCAACACACGCATCCAGATGTTGCTGCGTGGGCAGAACCTGCTTGGCTACCGCAATTATTCCGACGACGTGGTGCGCGCCTTCGTGCAGAAGTCCGCCGACAACGGCGTCGATGTGATCCGCGTGTTCGACGCGATGAACGACCTGCGTAACCTCAAAGTTTCCATCGAAGCAGTGAAGGCCGCCGGCAAGCATGCCGAAGGTGCGATCTGCTACACCACCAGCCCGGTGCACGACATCCCGCACTTCGTCGAATTGGCAAAGGGGATGGCCGAGATGGGTTGCGACACCATCGCGATCAAAGACATGGCGGGCCTGCTCACGCCCTACGACGCATTCGAACTGGTGCGCGCCATCCGTGCAGCCACCCAGCTACCGGTACACACGCATAGCCACGCCACCTCGGGCCTGGCGCACATGACACACCTGAAGGCGGTCGAAGCCGGCGCGACCATCATCGACACCTGCGTCGGCGCATTTGCCGAAGGCGCCAGCCATCCCACCACGCAGAGCCTCGTCGCCGCGCTCGCTGGCACCGAATACGACACCGGACTCTCGTTGCCGCTGATCGAGGAAATCTCCGCCTATTTCAAGGAAGTGCGTAAAAAATACTGGCAATTCGAATCGGAATTTACCGGCACTGACACCCGAGTACTCATCAATCAGGTGCCCGGCGGCATGATTTCCAATCTGGCGAACCAACTGAAGGAACAAGGCGCCATCGACAAGATGGACGCCGTGCTCGAGGAAAGTCCGCGCGTGCGCCAGGACCTCGGCTACCCGCCGCTGGTCACGCCCACCTCGCAGATCGTCGGCACCCAGGCCGCGTTGAACGTGATGACCGGTGCGCGCTACAAATCGGTCACCAACGAAGTGAAGCTGTATCTGCAAGGCCGCTACGGCCGCGCCCCCGGCCACGTCAACGAGGAAGTGCGCAAGCTCGCCATCGGCGATCTCGAAGTCACCACCTGCCGCCCCGCCGACCTGCTGGGCGACGAACTCGACAAGCTGCGTGGCGAAATCGACAGCCTGGCACGCTCAGACGAGGATGTGATGACCTACGCGATGTTCCCCGAACTCGCCAAGACCTGGCTGCAGGAACGCGCCGCCGGCAGTCTCAAGTCCGAGCAGCTGCTGCCCAAGGGGGCCGCGCAACAGGAAAGCGCGCCGCGCTACGCCGCCGATGAATTCAAGGTCACGCTGCACGGCGAGACCTATCACATCAAGCTGTCGGGCAGCGGGCGTTCCGACGCCACGCAGCGGCCGTATTTCGTGTCGGTGGACGGCGTGTCGGAAGAAGTGCTGGTCGAACCGTTGAACGAAGTTGCAGTGTCCGGCGACAACGGCGGCACGCCCCGCAAAGGCAAATCCGCCGCGCCGGCCGCGCCCGGCCAGAAGCCTCGGCCGACACACCCCGGCCACGTCACCGCCGCCATGCCCGGAACCGTCGTCGACGTGCTGGTGAGCATCGGCCAGACGGTCAAGGCCGGCGACGGCGTGCTGGTGATCGAGGCGATGAAGATGGAGAACGAAGTGCAGGCGCCCATCGCCGGCATCGTCATCAGCATCTTCGCCAAGAAAGGCGACGCGGTGACGCCCGACATGGCACTGGTCGAGATCCAGCCGGAATGAAACTGGTGTTGGCTTCCACCTCGCGCTACCGGCGCGAGTTGCTGTCCCGTCTGCATATTCCGTTCGAAATCCTCTCGCCCGATGTCGACGAAACGCCGCTACAGGGCGAGACGCCTTCCGCCACCGCCCTACGCCTGTCGGTGCTGAAGGCGCGGGCCGCTGCCTCGACGCATCCCGACGCGCTCATCATTGGTTCCGATCAGGTGCTGATGCTCAACAGTGAGCAGCTCGGCAAGCCAGGAAATTTCGACAACGCCTTCGCGCAGTTGAAAAAGATGCAGGGCCGCGCCATGGTGTTCCACACCGCGCTGACGCTGCTGAACAGCCGCACTGGCGCCACGCAGACGCGCGACGTGCCGACAGTGGTCCACATCCGCCCGCTCACCGACGCGCAGATCACCGCCTACCTGAAGAAGGAGACACCCTACGACTGCGCCGGTTCGGCCAAGAGCGAGTCGCTCGGCATTGCGCTGATGGAGCGCATGGACAGCCCCGACCCCACCGCATTGATCGGATTGCCCTTGATGGCGCTGACCGAGATGCTCAACAACGAAGGCGTCGATGTGCTGACCTGGTCAGCCGCTTCCTGACATGGCCAGCGGCACCCTCTATCTGATTCCGGTTCCGCTGGGGCCGGTCAGCCCGGATGCCTGCCTGCCGCCGGACACCTTGGCGGTCGCCCGCCGGCTCGATACCTTCGTCGTCGAACGCGCCAAAACCGCGCGTGCTCACCTCAAGGCGATGGGACACCCCCTGCCGATACAGTCGCTGAACATT
>JBGSZD010000057.1:0-12595 GCA_041750575.1 Thiobacillus sp.
GTTTCTGCATGACCTGCGCGCCTGGACCGCATTGGGCGAGTCAGTGGAATGGTCGCGCTGTGGCGTGCTGCATCTGGCGAAGGATGCCGATGCGGCGGCCAAGTACCGCCAGGCGCTGGCCGCCATCGTGCCACCTTTAGATTTCGCACGCTGGGTTGGGCAGGCCGAGGCATGCGAACTGGCGAACTGGCCGGTCGTGGCGCCTGGCGTGTGGTATCCGACGGCGGGCTGGGTAGTGCCGGAGAGTCTGTGCCGCGCCTGGCTCGACCATCCGTCAATCCGGTTGAAGACAGGCTGCGCGGTCGCGCGAATCGAAACCGCCGCAAATGGTTGGCGGCTGTTGGATTGCAATGAGACGACGCTGCTTGAAGCCGATGCCGTGGTGCTGGCGAATGCGCGCGATGCATTGGTGCTCGCGCCCGATCAGGCATGGCCGATTCACACCGTGCGCGGGCAGATCACGCAATTGCCGCCGGGCAGCCTGCCTGACATCCAGCGGGTGATCGCACGCGAAGGCTATGTGGCGCCGGGCATACAGCCGCTGGTGGGCGCAACCTACGAGCACAATGACGACGACATCGCGCCGCTCGCGGCGAGCGACTGCGTCAATCTGACTCGGCTGGAAGGGATTCTGCCCGGCTCGGGCGAGCGATTCGACGCACATGCCGTGCAGGGCAGGGCCGCGTTGCGCGCGACCTTGCCGGACCGACTGCCAATCGTCGGCACCGTTGAAGGGCATGCGGGGCTATTCGTCGCGGCAGGCTATGCGTCGCGCGGGGTGGTGTGGGCGGGCTTGCTGGGCGAGGCGCTGGCCGATGCGATGACCGGGCAGCCTTCGCCGTTGGAAGTTGACTTGATGCGGGCCATCTCGCCAGCACGTTTTACTCGCGGTTGGTCCGGCAAGACGGAATCCTGATCTCGTTGTTAGGACATCACGCCATGACTTGACGCTTGCGCCGCACCGGGCGTGCGTGGACACATACCCAGCATAATGACGGCTGTTCGCGAACAAGCGGCATCTGGAAATGCACGCCGCAGGCTTCGCATAGCCGCTCCTGCAAAAGCACTTCGTCCATATGCGGCTCGCCCCACGGCCTGGGCGATACCGCGCCGTGCTCGCATACGTCGCTGCAAAGCCCGCAGCCTGTACAGCGCCGATGCTGCAAACGGTAAGCAGGCGTTTCTCCTTCGACCTGCTGAATCGCTTGTTGCGGACATACCCGTGCGCAGGCGTGGCAGGCGATGCAGCGCGACGCGTCGAGGTGGACATGCCAGGGCAGGATGGTGCCAGACTGTGCGGGCAAGAACTCGCCCGGCGCGTGCATTTCCTCATCCGCCGCGCCAGGCTCTCTCTTGAGCAGGGCGGCCACCGGACGTTTGCCCAGTGTGCTGAAAAAGCCGCGCCGCAATTCGGCGGTCTGGGCGGCTGGCGCGTTCGCCATACTTTTCCACGCCGCACTGGACACTTCGCGCAACATGATCGGCGGCAGTCCGCGCGACGCGAGTCCGGAATTCAGTTCCGCGATGCGTACGGCGAATTGCTTGCCATGGCCGCGCTCGCACCGCGCGCAATCGCCCCGACGCACCAGCCAGATGCGCTGTCCCTTGCTCCAGGCACGCAGCAAATCAAGCAGGCTTATGCTATGTAAACAGGGAATGCGGGCTGCTGCATCCTCGTCGCCTTCCCCGTCTCCGCTGACTTCGCAACGCGCCAGCAAGGCGGTTTCTCCAGCCAGCGGCCGCTGCTCGAATAGCAGCGGCAAGCGGATCGCCTGCTGCGGGCAGACGGGCACGCACAGCCCGCAGCCGTCGCAGGCTTGCGCATCGAAACGCAAGGCCGCATCGCCCAGAATCCACGCGCCACGCGGGCAGGCATCGGCGCACGCACGGCACGAAGCCTTAGGCAAGGCCGCATGGACGCAACGTGCCGCGGACAGTTCAGGGAATGCCACGGCCGACAGGCTTATTGCTTGAGTATCCAGGTCACCACGGTCGCCAGGTCGCCGTCGCTGATGCCAGCTTGCGGCGGCATGGGAACCGACCCCCATACACCCTTGCTGCCCTCCCGGACATGCTTGCTCAGCAGCCTCAGTGCCGCGTTTGCGTCGCCTTTGTACTTGGCGGCGACGTCCTTGTATGCCGGGCCGACGATTTTCTTGTCCACGCCATGGCACGCCATGCAGCCGTTCTTTTTCGCCAGGTCTTCGCTGGCAAGCGCGGTTCCCGCCGTCAAACTCGCGGCCAAAACTAACAACGGAATTGCTTTACGAACTTGCATCGTGTTTCCCCTAAAAAAGCAAACGTACAACCAGGCAAAACCGGGTCTCACCAGGAGGGTGCGATGCCCGGCACATACTTGAGTGGCGCAGCCTGAACGGCCCGCGGGCGCATCCGTACTTCTATTTCCTCGGTGCTGGGTCGCAGCTCGCCGAGAATTTCCGCCAAGGCATCACGCAATTCGTCGCAATAGGCCGAGGTGAGCCAGCCCGCTGCCGCGTAGAAAGGGGTGGTGCAGCGTTTGGCGACGCGCTCGCCAAATCGCGGCAGCCAGCGTAATAGGTGCTCGTCCATGAAACGCGCGGCTTCGCCGAGTGCATCCGCTTGCTCGTTTTGCAACAGCCTGGCGATAAACAGCAACTCGATCACCAAATGGTCGTCTGCGCGGTTACGCCAGTCGGCAACACCAAAGCCATGCCGTCGGTAAAACTCGCGCACCTGAAACATCGGGGCTTGCATGACGAGGTTTTCCTCGTCCAGCCACACCGATTCGTAAGGTGATGCGCTGTAGTCGTGGTTGAGGAAGATCGCGGCGTAGTCCGCCGCCAACCCATCAAGCTGTTCAGCGTGCAGGGGCGCCGACAAGGCTTCCAGCGCCTGCCTCATGATGGAACTGGCTTCCATGCTGGTTGGCTGCGTCAGTTTCAATCCAAGTGTGTCGGGAAATCCCTGCACATCCAGATCAATCAGCAGTACATCGTCTACCTCAGCATGATGCAGGCTGGCCAGGGTGATAAGGTCAGCAGCGACAGCAATACGAAACTGTTGAAGCAGGCCGCCGCTGTCTGGGTCATCTTCGGGATGGGTTCCGTCCATGATTATTCCACCTTGCCTTTGCTGTGGGCGATAAACACAATCGACGGCTTGGTGAGTGCCGGATCGGCCATGCCCTTGACTGCACCAACCGGCACATCATGCGAACTCATGGCCTTGGTTACCCAGGTTCCCGTCCGCAGCTGGTCGATGTTGCCGATATCCAGCACGCGCATCATGCAAGCCTGAACGCAGTAAGGCTTGCGGCCAGCATCGATTTCATCCACGCACATATTGCACTTGGAGACGATATTGCGTTCCGGGATGAATTGCGGCGCGCCGTAAGGGCAGGCCGCCTCGCAGCGGCGGCAGCCGATGCACAGCGTGGAGTCGATATCGACGATGCCGTCTTTCTTGCGCTTGTAAATGGCACCGGTGGGGCAGGCCGGCAAACAGCCCGGCTCGGCGCAGTGGTTGCAAGACATGTTCACCTTGTAGGCATACGGCTCGGGGTAGGTGCCGCCCTCGACGTACATGACGTTGCGGAATCGCGGGCCGGGCGCCAGACCGTTTTTGTCCTTGCAGGCGATTTCGCAGGCGCGGCAGCCGATGCAGTCGACGTTGTTATGGACGAACCCAAGCTGCATGTCCGGCACGACAGGTACATACACTTCTTTCTTGTGCCGTTTCACCGCTTCCTTGATCTTGGCCAGATCTTTTTCGTCAGACATTTTTCAGTCTCCTCTCAGTTGTCGCGGCGGAATACTTGGGAGCGCGAAATGGCTGTCTTGTCCCACCCAGGGTTGTGTTCAAGATCGGTTTTCTTGATGTTGACCAGGGCGTTGTTGTAAGAGAACGCGCCGGCCGGGCTGGGTTCGTCCAGGGTGAGAAAGTCCGGGTTGCCGCCACGGTCGATACCGTTCTCGTCGAGCTGCATCCAGGCGCCTTCATGAACCACAACCACGCCGGGCATGACGCGCTCGGTCACATAAACCGGCACCACGATTTTTCCGCGCGCGTTCCACACTTCAACGGTGTCGCCTGTCACCACGCCCAGCCGCTTCGCGTCGCCGGTGGATATCGTGCATTCCTGCTCGAAGGTTTCCTGCAGCCAGGAGCAATTGGCAAAAATGGAATGGGTGCGGTGACGCGGATGCGGCGAAATCAGGTGGAAGGGGTATTCCTTCGTCTTCGCGCCTCCAAGATATTCATTCGGCTCGATCCACTTCGGGATGGAAGGAATATGCGTGCCGTATTTGGTCTTGGTCCAGTCGCTGATGTGTGAAAGCTCGGTACACAGGATTTCGATCTTTCCGGAGGGCGTCTGGAAGCGTTCGCCTTTTTCGATCTGGTCGCGAAATCCGACATGCGGCTTATCCAGCTTGAACTTGTAGGTTCCCAGCCGCTTGAATTCCTCCCACGGCATGGTCACCCCCTGGTGCGCCATGACCTTGTTGTTCCACCAGTCGCGCAGATAGGCTTCGTCGACGGCGTCATTGTGGTGGAAATAATCGCGGTTGGCTTTGGGGTTGAATGCGCGGCCGAATGTCGGCCCGCCGATGCGCCAGGCCAGCTCGGTGAAAATCTGGAAATCGGTTTTGCAGTCGCCCAGGGGCTCGATCACCTTGGGGCGGTGGATGTAGTAGTGGCCCTTGTACCAGGGCAGCGCCACGTCGTGTCGCTCGAAATGGGTGGATACCGGCAGCAGCACGTCTGCCCACAAACCGGAAGGCGTGATGGTGGAATCCATGCACACCACCAGCTCGAGCTTCTTGATCGCCTCGATTTCCTTGTTGATGTTGGTGAGCTGGTTGAACCAGTCCGAGCCCTGCCAGAAGATGCCTTTGATGTTAGGAATCTGCCCGTCGGTTTTGTCTTCTCGCGGCCAGCAGCCAATTTCCTCGCGCTTGACGTTGGGGTAGTTCAGCACGCAATGCGCCCAGCGGTCGCTCTTGATCGAGGCGAACCAGACGTTGGCGTACTGATCGTAGGGATAAGCTACCGCCTCCGCGTGCCAGGCCTTGCCGACGCCTTCGGCGCAACCGCCGAGGATGCCGATGTTGCCGGTCATGGCCTGCAAAGCCGCCGCCATGCGGTTGTACTGTTCGCCGTACTCGGCGCGCCCCGGCGCCCATGAAGCTTTCAGCGCCGCCGGCTTGGTGGTGGCGTACATGTTCGCCAGCTTCTTGATGTCCGCCGCCGGTACGCCGCAGATTTCCGCCGCCCATTCCGGACTTTTCGGCACACCATCGTAGGTGCCCAGAATGTAGTCCTTGAAATTCTCTTTGCCATTGGGCGTGTTCTTCGCCCAGTCCGGCATGGTGCCGGCATCCATGCCCATGCAGAATTTGTCGATGAAAGCCTGATCCTGAAGCTTGTTGGCGAAAATATAGTGCGCCATGCCTGCCATCATCGCGGCATCGGTATTCGGCTTGATCGGAATCCACCAAGTATCGTAGGCGGCGCCGGAGTCGGTATATTGCGGATCGATCAGTACGAACTTGCAGCCGTTCTGTTTGGCCAGGCGCATGTAATAAAAAGTGTTGCCGCCGTGGAAGGTATAGGCGGGGTTCCAGCCCCACATGATGATGAGCTTGGAATGGGCGAAGGCATCGTCCTCGTTGCCGTCCTCGATGGTGCCGTAGGTCCAGCGCGAACTGGTGGTGGTGGCTTGATAAGACGGTACCGACCACGAATTGGTACGGCAGCCGAACATACCCATGAAGCGTCCCAGCAGTCCCTCGATTTGGTCGGACTTGTGCAACACGCCGTAGGACGCGCCCGCGTAGGATTGATCGAGCAGTGCGGTGGGGCCGTATTTATCCTTGATTTCGATCATTTTATTCGCCACGTAGCCCAGCGCCTCGTCCCACGAAATGCGCTTGAACTTGCCTTCGCCACGCTTGCCCACCCGGCCCATCGGATACAACAAGCGTTCCGCCGAATACAGGCGCTGGCGGTAGGAACGGCCGCGCAGACAGGCGCGCAATTGCGGCTCCTCGAAGGTGTCCTTGCCGAAATGGCCGTCTTTCTGATAACGCCCGTCATCGGTAGACAGGCGCACCACGACATCGCCCTTCTTGTGCGCCACCAGCACATGACGGGAGCCGCAGTTGTGCGCACAGGACGTTACGACCGTCGTCAGTTGATCGTCGGTGGGATACGGCTCGTAGGCAAAGGCTTTCGCTTCCTTGGGCGCGGCCAGATCGACCAGACCGCCTGCCGCCATGACCCCGGCGCCGACCGCGGTGGTTTTGAGGAAGTCGCGCCGCCCGGCATTGTTGAGACGGTCGGCGTTGAGTCGATCGGCAATTGCGTTCAAATCGTATTTATTCGACATGGCTTGTCCTTCTCACTTTATGCGGGCTTTTTTTTAGCGCTGGTGCGCGATTGGCTGGCCTTGCCGGATGGTTTGAGCTTGGCCTTTGGAGTAGCTGACTGCGTCGTCTTCGATTTGATCGGCTCCGCGGCAGCGGATGGCGGCATACCGGTTAAAAAACGCGGATCGGATTCGGTGGGCCGTTTTTTCGCCCAATCGGGCACGTCCTTGTCCATGCCAGACCAGGCGTGGCGGGGATAGGGGGAATTGATGCGATACCAGGCGCGGCCGCCGTGGCAACCGTAGCAACTGTCGCCTGATTCTTTTCCTGCCGCCTCGATTTCCTTCGGCTTGAGGAAATTGACGTTATGGCGCGTCGTGCGGATGGTTTCATGGCAGGCCAGGCAGTTATTGCCCATGCCTTCGCGATGCTGCACCCAGCCACCCGGCAAACCCATTACCTCGGCATTGAACTGGCCGTGGCACATCAAACAGGTTTGGGTGCCCACCTGCTTGCGCAGGTTGTAGCCGCTCAGTTGGCTGCTTGCCGAGGAACCCGGCGCCTCGGCGCGCGGATCGTGTCCTTGATGGCAGGTATTGCATCGCATGGTCATCACGCGTTTGGCATAGTCGCTTGTCAGGTGACGGCGATGGAATGTGTCCTGGTCGCCTGAATACGTGTCCAGCGTTTGATACCAGGCCAGTGACTTGACGGCTTCAACCCCGGCGGGCGACTGCTTGCGCACGCTCGGTTTCAGCACCTCAGCATGGCAGGCGAGGCATTGACTATCCTCGGCTTTCTCGATCGCTGGTTTGAAATGAATCGGATCCCACTTCGCGGCCTGGTAATGCTTCGCGGGCTCGGAGCCATTGGCGAACGCGAGCATGGCCCACAACAGCAAGGTCAGCGCGCAGCCCAGTGCCGCCAGGCCCTTGCAACAAGTCGAGTCGTGATTTTTCAAGATTCCCTCCCGTGGCCCAAGCAAAAATGTCCGCACGCCGAACGGCGCGCGGACATCGCCAGCCTTAGTAAGGCGGCGCCCAGCTGTTGCCGGACATGCCTCCCATGCCGCCCATCCCGGACATACCCGACATGCCACCCATGCCGCCCATCCCGGACATACCCGACATGCCACCCATGCCGCTCATCCCGGACATACCGCCCATCCCGGACATTCCCGACATACCGCCCATGCCGCTCATTCCCGACATGCCGGTGGGTGAGTTGTAAAACCACATGGTGCCTTGCGGAGTGGTAACCGGCGTCCAGCTACCCGACATCCCGGACATACCCGACATGCCGCCCATGCCGGACATGCCGGACATGCCGGACATGCCGCCCATGCCGGACATACCCGACATGCCACCCATGCCGGACATACCCGACATGCCACTCATACCACCCATGCCGGACATACCGGACATACCGGACATGCCTTGCTGGGGATAGAAGAAGATTTCGCCCGCAGGAGAAATGCGGAAATAACCGGACATTCCAGACATGCCGGACATTCCCGACATGCCGCCCATGCCGGACATCCCCGTCATGCCGCCCATGCCCGACATCCCGGACATGCCACCCATGCCCGACATTCCCGACATGCCGCCCATGCCGCTCATCCCACCCATGCCGCCCATGCCGGACATACCAGTTGGCCCCGAGTAAAACCACATGGTGCCTTGCGGGGTGGAAACTGGCGTCCAGTTGCCCGACATACCGGACATGCCACTCATGCCGCCCATGCCGGACATCCCCGACATGCCGCCCATGCCGGACATCCCACTCATGCCGGTTTGACCATTCGCCTGAGCGACCCCCCAACCCAGCACTCCAGCCATCGCCACCACCAACGTTGTTTTGTACATTCGATTCATGACTGACTCCTCACTTAAAGCTGGTGTTGGGTCGACCGGGTTGTGCTCCGGCGACGGTCAAGCCAGCATTGATACGCCCGAGGGGGGCGCGCCCTTTTACCGCTTTGTTACCGCTTTGCGGCGGCTTGACCCGTTCCGCCTGGGACCGTGCCCCGGGTGAAACCATGCCAATTTCGGATGTCGTAAGGCCCTGTCATGCCTGGACGGACAAAAGGGCTATGCCATGCGCCCTGGTTCTCCAGAAAGTGCAGGCCGGTCGGGTAGGGGGGGACGACGCCGGTCAAGGCATGGCGATACCAAGCCGCATCTTTTGGATAAGTAGTGATCGTGGGTGCGCCTGCTGGGCGAAGCGCGGGTTCAAGTCCGGCAATGGGATAGTCATACCCCAATGCCGCGCTGCAAAAAAACAGGGCGCTCAATGCTGCGAGCCAGGTTTCGTGATTATTCTTATTAAGATGTTTCATGTGCAACTCCCCCACCATCCGTTAGTCCCGCGATCGGGATACAGCAGGCAGCGTGCCAACTCGTTAACGATTCTTAACGATTTGAATATGAAAGATTTTTTGTCGCGAACCGGGGCCAACCAGATGGCCCGGGGAAGTGAAATGCCAAAAAGGCATGGCATATCCTCTCCGAGCCGGCAAGTCGCTTTGCAGCCTGCATATTTGTCATGATTGGAACCGGTGCCATCCACGAAATCCTTGTTTGGATTTCACGGAAACGTGATGAGGACTGGCTCGCGGGTACATGCAAATTTGGCATGTTGGAAAGGTGTGCTGCGGAACCCAGACCTTGCCACCGTCTGTTTTGGGTAAGAAACCACGCGAATTCCACCAGATTCCCCCACGATTACCCGGCATCGATTGTGCTTGTTAGACTGGGCACCTAAAGGGAATCGAATATGAGCTTGATGTCAGCGGCTGGGCTGCGCCGAAAATTCCTGGTCGGCACGACAGTGGGGCTGACCGCGCTGTCGCTGATTTTGCTGGGCTTAAGCTGGATGCTCTATCGTCACCAGTTGACTCAGGAACGCAGCCAGGCGGCCGCCGAAGTCAACCTGCTGTTGCAGGCTTCTCTGGAAAACGCCATGTTGAAGCGGGATCTGCCGGGCCTGCGCGAGATCGTCAACCGGCTGGGACAGCAGCCAGGCATCCGCGGCGCGATGATCGTTGCGCCCAGCCATGAGATACGTTTTGCGTCCGACGCGGCGTTGCTGCGGCAGCGCTTTCCGCTGGCGCTATCCTCCACCAAAACTTTATCCGCCGCTTTCACTACTGATACGCGCGGACGCGAGGTGATGCGCAGCATCAACCCGGTTGCAAACAAACCGCAGTGCGCGGGCTGCCACGGTTCGCCTAGCGCGCACCCCATCAATGGCGTGCTGGTAGTGGACTACGATGCCGCGCCGATACGCAAGCGCGCCGCCCAATCGGCGGGTGCCCTGGCGGGCATGGGGGCGCTGTTGCTGAGCCTGACGCTCGTAGGCGGCAACTGGTTCATCCGACGTCTGGTTTTGCAACCGGTGGCGCGCCTGGCTGACGGTAGCCGCGCGCTGGCGGCGGGACGCCTCGATAGCCGGGTCGATATTCCGGGGCAGGATGAGCTGGCGCAGTTGGGACAATCGTTCAACCGAATGGCGGACCAGCTTCAATCGCAATTGATCCGCACCCGCGAACAGGAGACGTTTTTGCAGGCGCTGGTCGACGCCATCCCCGACGGCATTCGCGTGATCGATCCCGACACCTACGCTATCAAGCTCGACAACCGCGCCTATCGCGCGCTCGTCGGACAAAACCTCGACCGTCCGTGCCGCGGTCAGACTTGCCATGCTTCCAGCCATGGCAGTCCTACGCCCTGTCCGCCCTCGTTGACACTTTGCCCAATCCATGAAATTCGCCGCAACGGTCAGGCCTGCAAAAGCCTGATGGAATTCAGGCGCCAGGACGGTAGCAAAAACCAGGTGGAAATCATCGCGGCACCTATGCAACTGAATGTGGATGGCGTGGAAAAACGTTTTGTCGTGGAGTCCTGCCGCGACCTGGCGCGCATGGTGAAGTTTTCCCAGGAGCAAAAGCTTGCCGAGATCGCGCAACTGGCCACCGGCGTGGCGCACGAAATCCACAATCCACTGGCATCGGTGCGCATTGCACTGCACGCCATGCTGCGCGCCACCGAGATCGACGCAGGCGAGGCGGATGGCGGCCGCAACGGCGAGATTCGCGGCTACCTGAAACTGGTGGACGGCGAAGTCGACCGTTGCATCGAGATTACCGAACGTCTGCTCAAACTCGGCACGGCCTCGCCCGCCAACGCGCAACTGGTGGACGTTAATCCAGCGGTGGCGGAAACCCTGTCGCTGCTGACCTGGGAAGCCGACGCCGACAAGGTGGCGATTCATGGCGACTATGCGCAGCCCTCGCCGCGCGTGCTGGCCTCGGACAGCGAACTGCGCATGGTGGTGCTGAACCTGGTGCAAAACGCCCTTCATGCCATGCCGGACGGAGGTGAACTCCGCATTGAAACGCGACAGTGGAATGGCAAGGTGGAGATCGTCTTCACCGATACCGGGGTCGGTATCGATCCAACCGATGCATCGCATATTTTCGAGCCCTTTTACAGCCACCGCGCCGACGGCAGAAAAGGCACCGGCCTGGGACTCACCATCTGCCGTTCCATTGCGCAGAACTACGGCGGAAATATCAGCTTTGAAAGCCGGCCCGGCAGTGGCAGCCGTTTTGTCGTAGAGTTGCCCGATGCCGCCTCGCGTATCGAACCGGGTTAATCAATGAGCTCGCTATCCCTCATCCTGATTGTTGAAGACGACCGGCTGCTCAACCGGCTTTTGGTTGGCGAGCTCAAACGCATGGGCTATGCCGCCGAAGGCGTACATGGTTGGGCGGAGGCACGCGCGCATCTCGCTCGGCGAGAACCCAGCCTCATCATCACGGATGTGCGTTTGCCCGATGCCAACATCATGGACATTCTGCCGACGCTCGCCAACGAACATCCGGTCATCGTGCTGACGGCTTACGGCACCGTGCAGGAAGCTGTCGCTGCGATGAAAGCCGGGGCGATGGAATACCTGACCAAGCCCATCAATCCGGACGAGCTGGAACTGAAAATCGAGCGCGTGCTGGAACATTGCAACATGCAGCGTGACCACCAGTACTGCAAGGCGCGCCTGCGGCCCGATCCCTACGCGCTTATGGTGGGCGACAGCCCGGCCATGGCCGAAGTGCGGCACCTGATCGACGCGGTGGCGACAACCGATGCGACGGTGCTGGTGCTGGGCGAAAGCGGCACCGGCAAGGAGCTGGTCGCGCACGCCATCCATGCGCGCAGCCCCCGGGCCACGCGCAACTTCGTCGCGGTGGATTGTTGCACCTTGCAGGAAAAGCTGTTCGAGTCGGAATTGTTCGGACACGAGAAAGGCGCCTTCACCGGCGCCGAACGGCAGAAACCCGGCCTGATCGAGGCCGCCAGCGGCGGCACCCTGTTTCTGGACGAAATCGGTGAAATCGAGCCAGCCATTCAGGCCAAACTGCTGCGCGTGCTGGAAACCGGCCAGTATCGCCGCCTGGGCGGGGTTAAGGATTTATCGGCGAATGTGCGCATTGTCGCCGCCACCAACCGCGACCTGTTGCAAATGGGCGCCGAGGGACGCTTCCGTACGGATCTCTACTACCGGCTGTCGGCTTTCTCCTTGAGCGTGCCGCCGCTACGCGAACGTTTGGGGGATATCCCGAAACTGGTTCAGCACATTCTCGCCCACCACGAGTTTTCGCGGCGCTACAACAAACGCGTCGCACCCGCCGCGATGAATCTGCTGATGGGATATGCCTATCCTGGCAACGTGCGCGAACTGCGCAACATGATCGAACGCGCAGTCATCCTTTCTGGCGCCAGCGAGGAAATCCGTTCGGAACACTTCGCGCTGAATGGCGCGGTCGAACGTTCGGTCCCGGTCGATTTCCACTTCGACCACGACCCCAGCCTGGAGGAGATGGAAAAGCGTTATCTGGAAACTTTGGTCAGTAAATACGCGGGGCACCGCGTGCGCATCGCCGCGATTTTGGGCGTCAGCGAACGCAACATCTATCGTTTGCTGGAAAAATACGGTTTGAAATAGCTCGCTCAGGCGGCGGTGAGCGGTTTGCTGGGGCGGGCGGCGATCGACTGCCCGGCCTGGTCGTACAGTCCTGCCTGGCCGGCGGCGGCTTGAAGCAGAACGTTCAGCGCCTGACGCGTAGCGCCGAGGCGCATCTCGATGAGCTTGCCGATACGCTGGTTGATTGCCTGCGCCTGTTCTTCCATTGCGCGCAGTTGCTGCCAGTCGGCGTGCGCTGCCGGCAGGCCGTGCTGCGCCAGCCA
>JBGSZD010000058.1:0-14028 GCA_041750575.1 Thiobacillus sp.
TACTCCAGGTTCATCAAACCCGGAAGCATCGCAAATGTGCAAATTGAAATTCAAATCGTGGACACCCATGAATCGCTCAAAACCCGCATCGATAGTGGCTTCACAGCCTGTGCGGCTCAATTTAACCGGACACTACTGACCAATCGCCGGTTATCAGTTCTTTACGTTTAGTTGACTAATGTGTCGGCATTGACGTCCTATACTTAGTGTTTGGCTTTCAACAAGGTGAGGAGCACCAATATGCAAATGCACACGAAAACACTCTACATGGCACTGATGGCTGTTGGTATTGGCAGCTTTGCTTCGCCGTCGATGGCTGAAACGCGTTATTACGACCCCAGCAACACGGGTGGCAATACCCGCGGCTTTGAGTTGTACAAGACGATCGGCTGTCCCGGAAAAGGTCTGTTAGATGCACCTTGCGCGGAAGACAGGCGTGTTCCCGCTGCGCCGGCAGCTCCGGCACCTGTAAAAGCGGCCGCACCGGTTCGCAGCAGCGGCATGCCCAACGCCAAGCCGGGCGAGTGCTATGCCAAGGTCATCAAGGAGCCGGTCTATAGCACCAAGCCCGTCCAGAAGTTGGTCAAAGAAGCGAGCGAACGCATCGAAATTGTTCCGCCCGTTTACAAGGCTGTAAAAGTCCATGTGACGAGCGAAGAAACTCAGGAAGTCGTTCCCGCTGTATATGAAACTGTGAAGGAACGCGTGATGGTCAAGCCGGCCACCACCCGTCTGGAGGCTGTCCCTGCCGTCTACGAGACCGTTCAGGAAAAAGTGTTGAAGACGCCAGCCAGCAAAACGGCGATCGATGTACCTGCTATTTATGAAGACGTGACCGAAAAGAAACTGGTGCGCGAAGCCTATACCACCTGGAAGGCAGGCACGGCCACCAATATCCAGAAAATCGACGACAAGACCGGTGAAGTCATGTGCCTGGTCGAAGTGCCCGCCGAATACCAGACGGTGACCAATCGCGTTCTGAAAACACCGGCCACCGTGCGCTACGAAGAAACCCCGGCGGAATACGAAACGATCAACAAGGTTGTCCTGAAGAGCCCCGCCACCACGCGCAGCATCGAAGTGCCGGCCGAATATGCTGAGCAAGAAGTCACCAAGCTGGTGAAGCCCGCCTCCACGGTATCGAAGGTGGTGCCGGTGGATTACATGCGTGAAGTCATGACAGAGGTGCAACCCGCGACCGAGAAGCGCGTTCCTGTTCCTGCCGAGTACGCCACGGTCGAGGAGAAGGTGCTGGTCAGCGCGGGCGAGGAAAGCTGGAGTCAGATTCTGTGTGATGTCAACGCGACCCCGGCCAAGATTTCCGAAATCCAGAGCGCATTGGCCGCAGCCGGATTCAATCCCGGGCCAATTGATGGCAATCTGGCCGGGGAAACCTTGGCGGCCGTCGCTGCCTACCAGAAGGCCAAGGGCTTGCCCATGGATGGCTACCTGAATTTGGAAACGGTCAAGTCGCTCGGCGTTGCACCGAAGTAAGCTGACTATGCGCTAACGCGCACCCGCTCAGCCTGCTGAAAAAGCCCCCACCCGTTGGGGGCTTTTTTTGTGTACGGAGAAGTCAGCCTATTCGAGCATGCTGCGCTTCCAGTTTTTGCAACATGGCGGCAAAGTCGGCCAGTCGCGCCTGCTCCTGCTGCACCACGGCGGCTGGGGCTTTGTCGACGAAGCTTGAGTTGGTCAGTTTGCCCTGTGCCTTAGCGATCTCACCCTGGATACAGGCGATCTCCTTGGCAAGACGGGCGCGCTCTTCGTCCTTGTTGATTTCCACCACCAGCATCATCCGCATGTCGCCGATCAGGGCGACCGGGGCATCGGTATCCGGCAGAGTGGCGACCGCACTGACTTCGCTCAACTTGCCGAGCGCGCTGATGTAGGGGGCCAGTGCGCCAATTACCGCGGCATTACCCTCGATCACCAGCGGGACGCGCTGCGCAGGCGACAGGTTCATCTCGCCGCGCAGGGTGCGGCAGGCGTTGACCAGTTCCTTCAGCAACTGGATTCGCGCGACGCTGTCGGGATGGCGTTGCGCTTCATCGATCTGCGGGTAGGGCGCGAGCATGATGCTGTCGCCCGTGACTCCGGCGAGCGGCGCCACTTTCTGCCACAACTCTTCGGTGATGAAGGGGATGATGGGATGGGCGAGGCGCAACGTGGCTTCGAGTACCGTTGCGAGGGTGCGGCGGGTGGCGCGTTGCTGCTCAGGCGAGCCAGTATTCAGTTGCACCTTGGCGAGTTCGAGATACCAGTCGCAGTATTCGTCCCACACGAATTCGTAGACTGCGCGCGCGGCCTGGTCGAAACGATAGGCGGCGAACGCTTCGCGGACTTCGCCGATGGCTTGTTGCCGGCGGGCGGCGATCCAGCGGTCGGCATCTGAAAAATCCATCGGCTGGCGGGTGTCCTGCCCGCAGTCGTGGCCCTCCAGATTCATCAGCGCGAAGCGGGTGGCGTTCCACAGCTTGTTGCAGAAATTGCGGTAGCCTTCGGCGCGTTGCAGGTCAAACTTGATGTCGCGGCCGTGGGTGGCGAGCGAAGCAAAGGTGAAACGCAGTGCATCCGTGCCGTAGGCGGCGATGCCCTCCGGGAATTCCTTGCGGGTACGTTTCTCGATGCCGGCGGCCTGCTTGGGGTTCATCAGGCCGGACGTGCGCTTGGCGACCAGGTCGTCGACCGCGATGCCGTCGATCAGGTCGATCGGGTCGAGCACGTTGCCTTTCGACTTGCTCATCTTCTGGCCTTCGGAATCGCGGACCAGGCCGGTGACGTAGACCTCGCGGAACGGCACCTTGCCGGTGAAGTGCAGCGACATCATTACCATGCGCGCGACCCAGAAGAAGATGATATCGAAGCCGGTGACCAGCACCGAGGTCGGCAGGTAGCGTTCAAGTTCGGGCGTCTGCTCGGGCCAGCCCAGCGTCGAGAACGGCCACAGTGCGGACGAGAACCAGGTGTCAAGCACGTCGTTGTCCTGCGTCAGTTCGCGTCCACCCGCCTGCTTGCGGGCATCGGCTTCATCGTGCGCCACGTAGAAATTGCCGTCTGCGTCATACCACGCGGGAATGCGATGCCCCCACCACAGCTGCCGCGAGACGCACCAGTCCTGAATGTTTTCCAGCCACTGGCGATAGGTGGTGGTCCAGTTCTCCGGCACGAACTTCAGCTCGCCGGAATCGACCGCGGCAAGGCCCTGTTTGGCCAGGCCTTCCATGCTCATGAACCACTGGTCTGTGAGCATCGGTTCAATGACAGCGTGGGTGCGGTCGCCGCGGGGGATCATCAGCTTGTGGGGCTTGGCCGAGACGAGCAGGCCTTTCACCTGCAGTTCGTCGAGCAGTTTCTGCCGCGCGTCGTAACGGTCGAGGCCCTGGTACTCGGTCGGACACAGATCGTTCATTTTGGCGTCGAGTGTCAGCACGCTGATCGCTACCAGCTTGTGGCGCTGTCCCAGCTGCCAGTCGTTGAAATCGTGCGCCGGCGTGATCTTGACCACGCCGGTGCCGAATTCGCGGTCGACGTAATCGTCGGCGATGATGGGAATGCTGCGCTCGGCGATGGGCAGGCGCACGGTCTTGCCGATCAGGTGTGCGTAGCGTTCATCTGCAGGATTGACGGCGACGGCGGTGTCGCCGAGCAGGGTTTCCGGGCGCGTGGTGGCGACGGTGAGAAATCCGGAACCGTCTTCGAGCGGATAGTTGATTTCCCAGATGAAGCCGTCTTCTTCGGTGCTGACGACTTCGAGATCGGACACCGCGGTCTGCAGTATCGGATCCCAGTTCACCAGGCGCTTGCCGCGATAGATCAGGCCTTCGCGATAAAGACGTACGAACACTTCGGTGACGGCCTTCGACAGGCCGGCGTCCATGGTGAAGCGCTCGCGGCTCCAGTCCGGGCTGGTACCGAGGCGGCGCATCTGGCGGGTGATGGTGGAACCGGAGTGTTCCTTCCAGTCCCAGACTTTTTCGAGGAAGACTTCGCGACCGAGGGCATGGCGCGAGAGGTTCTGCGCGTCAAGCTGGCGTTCCACGACAATTTGCGTAGCGATGCCCGCGTGGTCGGTGCCGGGCTGCCACAGCGTGTTGTCGCCCGCCATGCGGTGATAGCGGGTCAGCGCGTCCATCAGGGTGTGCTGGAAGGCGTGGCCCATGTGCAGCGTGCCGGTGACGTTGGGCGGCGGCAGCATGATGCAGTAGGCGGGCGCGTCGGGCGTGTCCCCGCTAGGGGACTCCGATTCACTCCGGGCTCTTGTACCCGTCAGGGTGGAAGCCCGTGTGGAGTCGTATACGCCCGCCTTGAAGTAGCCGGCGTTTTCCCACTGGGCGTACCAACGTTTTTCAATATCAGCCGGTTCGAAGGATTTGGCGAGTTCCATGGCGTGCGCGCAAAGCCGCCATTATCGCAAAAGCCGGTGATAAATTCCAAAAACCGCCGCCTGAAATGCGGCGTCAGCCGGATGGGTCGCGTGGCTGCTTGAGTTTTTCTGCGACGGCGTCCCGCACGATTTCCCGCACGTTGACGTCGAGCTGGCTCAACAGGTTGGTTACGGTCTGGTCGAGATTCTTGCGCAGTTCGGCGGCGACCTGTTTCTCCATCACTTCGGACAAACGGGGTGCGAGCTCGCTCATCAGTTGCTCGGCCAGGGTGTCACTCACTGCAGAGCTGGGTATTGCGGGTTCGGTGGGCGTGGCAGGGGCGGGTGGAACAACAGGAGCGGCTGGAGCGGTTTCGAGCGGTACGGCTAAGGCAGGTGCGGGGAGGGCGCCGCGTTCGATTACCTGGGTTAGCACCGGCAGCCAGGCGTCAGGCGGCGCAGTGTGCTCGCCGCTTGTGACTGCGTGGTCAGGCTTGGCTTCAGGATCGCCATCGCTGCCGCGATGCTTTTTCAGCAGCGCGTCCATCTTGCTCAAAAAAGGGCTGTCGCTCATCGATGCCTCGCTTATCCGGCGTGCTGACGCAGATCGTGGGTTTTCAGCGCGTAGCCGCGCGCCTGATAAAAGCGGTAGCGTTCGCGTCCCTGTTCGCGGCCGGTCTCATCCTGCCCGACGATTTCGACCAATCGCTCGAAACGGGCAAAAGCGGGCGGCTGATCATGGTGCAGATTGATGATCACGTCGGCCGCTTTCAGCGCATCGGCATTGGCGCCGATCAGCACCGGCGTTTCGACAGCCAGTGCTTCGCTGTCGCGGCAGTGCGGGACGAAGCCCAGTGCAGGCGTCGTCCATAGCAGACGGTCGATGGCATCGGCCGTCGCGGCATCCGGCGCGTAAATCATCACCTGTTTGCCCTGGCCGTACGCCTTGGCGGCGACGCGGCGGGCGACGTCGAGCGGGTTGTCGGCAAAGGTGTAGAAGGTGACTTCGGTCACAGCTGTTGGATTACTTCTGGGTGCGATTCAAGAGAAAGTGCACCAGCAAGGACACCGGCCGGCCGGTCGAACCCTTGTCGCGGCCACCTTTGTAGGCCGTGCCGGCGATGTCGAGGTGCGCCCAGTGGTATTTCTTGGCGAAGCGCCACAGGAAGCAGGCGGCGGTAATCGAACCGGCGGGGCGGCCGCCGATATTGGCCATGTCTGCGAGGCTGCTCTTCAGTTGCTCCTGGTAGTCGTCCCACAGCGGCATGCGCCAGACACGGTCCCAGGCGTGGTCGGCGGCGTGCTCGATTTCGCGCGCCAGCGGGTCGTGGTTGCTGTAGAGCGCGCTGGGATGCGCGCCGAGCGCGATCACGCAGGCGCCGGTCAGGGTGGCCAGATCGATCACCGCGTCAGGCTCGAAACGTTCGGCGTAGGTCAGCGCGTCGCACAGGATCAGACGGCCTTCGGCGTCGGTGTTGAGGATTTCGATGGTCTGGCCGGACATTGAGGTGACAATGTCGCCCGGCTTGTTGGCGTTCGCATCGGGCATGTTCTCGCAGGCCGGAATCAGGCCGACGACGTTGAGCTTCAGCCCCAGTTCGCCGATGGCGCGGAAAGCGCCGATGACCGCGCCGCCCCCGCTCATATCGTAGTTCATCTCGTCCATTTCGGCGGGCGGTTTGAGCGAGATCCCGCCGGCGTCGAACGTGACCGCCTTGCCGACCAGCACCACGGGCTTGTCGCCCTTTTTTCCGCCTTCGTGCTTGAGCACAATGAAGCGCGGCGGTTTGTCGCTGCCTTTGCCAACCGACAGGAATGAACCCATGCCGAGTTTGTCGCAGGCGGCGTAATCGAGAATCTCGCAGCCGAAGCCTTGTGCTTTCGCCACTTTACGCGCCTCGCCGGCCAGATATTCCGGGGTGCAGATGTTCGACGGCGTGTTGCCCAGGTCCTTGGCCAGACCGATGCCGTGCGCGATGGCCAGCCCGCGTGCCAGACCGACGTCGCCGAACTTCAGTTCGCCGCGTCGCGAGACGGCGAAGATCACGCGCTTGAGCGGGCGGCGCGCTTCGCTCGGCTTGCTTTTCATGCGATCGAAGCGATACAGCGCTTCATGCGCGCCGACCACCGCCTGCTCGACGTTCCAGATGACGTCGCGCTTCTTCACCGGGATTTCGGAGAGTGTGATGACCGCCTCCATCGAACCGGTGTCGCGCAGGGTTTTCACGGCGCCGGCGATGGCGTCGCGGTAGGCTTTTTCATGGAAGTCGCGCTCCTTGCCGAGTCCGATCAACAGCACGCGGTCGGCCAGGATGTTAGGTACCTTGTGCAGCAATAGCGTGCTGCCGGCCTTGCCTTCCATATCGCCGCCGCGCAGGATCTCCGACAGGTAGCCGTCGGAAGCACGGTCGATGTCGACGGCAGGGGCAGACAGCTTGCGATTTTCGAATACGCCGACCACCACGCAGGCGGTGCGCTGCTTTTCGGGCGCGCCGCTTTTTATGCTAAATTCAAGTTCGATTTCCTTGTTTTCCATGTCCGTGCTCAAAAAAATACAGTTTGCCCCTGCGCCGCCGTCAGGCGTGGCCGCTTGGATGGCAGCGTCGAGGATCGGCATGGCCGATGTGACGATTATTGGCGCGGGCGCGACGGAATGTCAAAAGCCCGTTCCCGTCATACGCGATTCCCGTCTGCCCCCATGCTCTATCGACGCGCGCTGACCCGCGAAATGGGTCTGACCACCGGCGCCGTGCTGACGGTGCTGATCGCGATCGCGCTGGTGGTGCTGTTCATCCGCCTGCTGGGCGACGTGGCGCGCGGCGAGTTGGCCAACGAGGCAGTATTCGCCTATCTCGGCTTCTCGCTGCTGTATTTTTTGCCGGTGTTGATGACGATTGCACTGTTCGCCGGCGTGTTGCTGCCTTTATCGCGCATGTGGCGGGATAGCGAAATGGTGATCTGGTTCAACGCCGGCCTCTCGCTCATGCAATGGATGCGGCCGGTACTGATTTTTGCCGTGCCGTTTTCGCTGGTGATCCTGCTGCTGACCCTGGTACTCAACCCTTGGGCGCAAACCAAGAAATACGAATACCGCCAGGATCTGCGCAGCCGCAGCGAAAGCTCACTCATCGCACCGGGGATGTTCGCCGAATCCAGCGCGGGGCAACGCGTCTATTACGTCGAATCGCTCAATCCGCTGACCGGCATTGTGCGTAATGTGTTCATGCAGTCGCGCATCGATGGCCAACTGGGTTTGGTGGTTGCCCGTGAAGGCAACCATACTCAACTGGCGGATGGTTCGCGTTATCTTGTATTCAAACAGGGACGCCGCTACGAGGGTACGCCCGGCCAGCTCGATTACCGCATTGTGCAGTTCGAACGCTACTGGATGCGACTCGATCCGGTTGCGGTGGGCAGCAAGGAAACCGGGGTGCGCCAGGCGCCCGTCGGCGAACTGATTGGCGATACTTCGGCTCAGGCACGCGCCGAACTGCTGTGGCGGCTGGGCGTGCCGCTCTCCGCACTCGTTCTCGCCGTCATGGCTATCCCGCTCAGTTTCGTCAATACGCGAGCACGCCGCTCTTACGGTCTGGTGATCGCATTGCTGCTGTACTTCCTCTACAACAACCTGCTGTCTCTGACGCAGGCATGGGTGGCGCAGGACAAACTCAATCCCTGGGCCGGGATGTTGTCTTCGCATGTGCTGATGCTGCTCGCTGTGGCGGCGCTGTTTTACTTGCGAACCCGGCAACAACCCCTGCGCTGGAGGCACAATTGAACTTGCTGGCGCGTTATCTGGCGGGCCAAGTGCTGGCGGCGGCGGCATTCGTGTTGCTGGGCCTGCTGGTTCTATTCGCTTTTTTCGATGTGATCCAGGAACTCGGCAGCCTGGGGCGCAACAACTACGGACTGGGGCAGGCGGCCATTGTCGTGCTTCTGAACATTCCCGGACATTTATATGAAATTCTGCCGGTGGCTGCGCTCATCGGCACGCTGTTCGCGTTGTCTCGCCTGGTGGGTAATTCGGAATACGCGGTCATGCGGGTTTCAGGCCTGTCCAACTGGCGGGTGGCGGCCTATTTCGGCGTGATCGGCACCTTGCTGTCGGTGTTGGTGCTGGTGCTGGGCGAATACGTCGCGCCATGGTCGGAACAGGCCGCGCAGCGCTACAAATTGTCGGCCACCCGCTCGGTAGTGGCGCAGCAGTTTCGCTCCGGGCTGTGGGTCAAGGACGGCAGCAGCTTCATCAACGTGCGTGAAGTGATGCCCGACAATACCCTGCGCGGCATCGAGATTTACGGCTTCGACGCCGACGGCCGGCTGGGCTGGATACGCGCCGCGGATCAGGCCAGTTGGCGCGGCAACCAGACCTGGGAGATGCAGCAGGTGATGGAGACACGCTTCGACACCGATAGCATTCGCGCTGCCCGCAGCACGCATCAGAACTGGCAGTCGGTGCTCACGCCCGACATTCTCAGCGTATTGTTGGTGGCACCGGAAAAAATGTCGGCACGCACTCTCTGGCGCTACGTCGCACACCTCAAGGAAAATGGCCAGAAAGCCACGCGCTATGAACTTGCCCTGTGGTCGAAATTCATCAGCCCCTTCGTCATCCCGATCATGATGCTGATCGCCATGCCGTTCGCTATCCAGGGTCCGCGCGCCGGCGGCTCCAGCAGCAAGATTTTCATCGGCATTCTGGCCGGCCTGGGTTTCCATTTGCTGAGCCGACTGTTCGGCCACCTGGGTTTGCTCAATGACTGGCCGGCCATGGCGGTGGCAAGCCTGCCGCTGCTGATTTTCCTGGCCATCGCGCTGATGGGCATTCGGTGGGTGGATCGACGCTAGACGGCCTGCCGCAACGGTTGGCGGTTTGCCTGCAGACCTGTGCGTCGGCAGACAAACTGGCCTGCGTGCATGCCCTGCAGGCCGACTGGCTGGGTGGACGGGTCGCTCCGGAGGTTGACGCCGAGCGCACGCCCATCGACCAACCGGGCCAACCTGAAAAGCCCATATTGGTCCCGCCGCAAAAGGTGCCGCGTCGCCGTGCCGACACTCTTGCGGGCCGCGCCGCGCTCATCCATGCGCTGGCGCATATCGAATTCAATGCCATCAACCTGGCGCTCGATGCCGCCCACCGCTTTGCCGGCATGCCGGCCGCGTTTTACACCGACTGGCTGCGGGTGGCGGACGAGGAAGCGCAACATTTCAATTTGCTGAATGCGCATCTGGCGACATTGGGCTACGCCTACGGCGACTTTCCCGCGCACACCGGCCTGTGGGACATGGCGCTGAAAACCGCGCACGATCCGCTGGTGCGCATGGCGCTGGTGCCGCGGGTGCTGGAAGCACGCGGACTCGATGCCACGCCACGCATCGTCGACAAACTGAAGTCTGTGAATGACATGCGCATGGTCGAGATCCTGGCCATCATCGAGCGCGACGAGATCGGCCACGTCGCCATTGGCAGCCACTGGTTTGGCTGGCTGTGTGCGGCGCGCGGGCTGGATCCCGAGGCGACGTTTCGCCAGTTGCTGGTCGATTACGATGCACCGCCGTTGAGGCCGCCGTTCAATCTGGCGGCGCGTCGTGCCGCCGGGTTTAGCGAGCCTGAACTGGACTGGCTGAGCAGGCTCTAGAATCGGTCAATGCCAGCTTCACAAGCCCAGCGTTGTCGCTGTCACACTGGCTTGGGATCGCTGCCACATCCCTTCGAAGCTTTGCTGCAGCGCCACGCTGTCGCGCGCATCGTCCATGTGCAGCGTGCCATGCACTGCCGCCTTGTCGGCACGAAGGAGCACACCATGGCGGTCGGCCAGCACAAACGCCTGATCGGGACGCGGTGCACAGGGATCGGCCTGGCGGATTTCAAGGACATGGCCGAAGTCGCGCACCAACTGCATCAGGCGGGGATGGTCGCGCGCAACGCGGCTGATGTCGTCGAGCAATAATTCGATGCGGCGCCCGCCGCCGGCCACGCACAATGCGCGCAATGCGGCGTGGCGCGACAGATGGTCGATGTCGATCAGACTCAGATCGTGGTCGTACAGGCATAGTCGCCGCAGTGTGCCAGCCAGCAGAGCGTCGAATGCAGCGCGGAATTCGCTGGGGGTTTCAAAAGCATTCATTCGATATCGACCTCCAGCCAGCCAGCTTCATGCCAGTCATAAAAACGCTCGCACAACGAGGCGGGAAACGGCGGCGCGAGGCGGCGCCGGTCGGCCAGTTGCTGTAGCACCAGGGTTTCATCCGCCGCTGGCGTGAAAGCCTCGCCGTTGATGAAAAAACGACCACGCGTAAACAGCAAGCGCGATTTGGGGTGGAGCGCCACGCCGATTTTATTCGCCTGCTTGCTGAAGGCAGCAAGACTGAGCGGCGCGTCCGGCGCGCCGAAAAACACATTGGGTTTGGGCTCGGACAAATAGCGTCCGGCAAACTCGGCGATCTCACGCTTGTCCCACTGGATGCGGGCGATCATGTCTTCGATCTGTTTCAGCATCGAGCGGCCGATTTCGCCCGGATGGGTTTGCAGGCGCAGATCGGGGTCGGTATAGCGGCCTTCCAGCGTGAGCGTGTCCTGCAGGTGCATCAGAAAACCCTGCGCCAGTTCATCGACGGTCGGCGCACGAAAGCCGATCGAATAGGTCATGCAGGCATCCTCGGCGACGCCGTAATGCGCAACGTGCGGCGGCAGATAGAGCATGTCGCCGGGGCCGAGCACCCATTCGTCCTCGGACTTGAAGTGGCGCAGAATTTTCAGCGGCACGTCGTCCAGTTGCGTCAGATCGGTTTGCGCGCTGATCTGCCAGCGGCGGCGCCCCTGGCCCTGCAACAGGAAAACGTCGTACGAATCGAAATGCGGCCCCACGCTGCCGCCGGGTACGGCGTAGCTCACCATCAGATCGTCCAGGCGGGCGTGCGGGACGAAGTCGAAGCGCGACAGCAGGGCATCGGCTTCAGGCAGAACGTGGTTCAGCGATTGCACCAGCAACGTCCACCCGGTTTTGGGCAGGCGCTTGAAATCGCTTTTTTTGAACGGGCCATGATCGAGCTGCCAGTGAGTACCGCTGCCTTGGACCAACCGAGACTCAACGTCGTCGCGTGCGGCCAGTTCCTGCATTTCGCCAGGAGACAGCAGGCCGCCAAAGCCCGGCACGGCGTTGCGGATCAACAAAGGGCGCTTGTGCCAGTAGTCGCGCAGGAAACGGGTGGGCGACAGGCCGCCGAGCAGGGTTTTCAACATAAAAGCAATTATAGCGATGCGCGTGGATTTGGCCTGCTAGAATGCAGCCGGAAAAACACGCTGCGGAGAGAAACCATGTTGAAAGCAGGCGATCGCGCGCCGGATTTTTCCAATCCGGATGCGGACATGAACATCGTCGAGTTGTCCCAGTTCCGGGGCAAAGCGCTGGTGCTGTATTTCTACGTGCGCGACGACACGCCGGGCTGCACGGCAGAAGCCATCGAGTTTTCCGAACTGGAAAACGACTTCGCCAAACTCGGCGTCACGGTACTCGGGGTGTCGCGCGACGACTGCATCAAGCACGGCGAGTTTCGCGACAAGCACGGCATCAGCGTGCGGCTGCTGGCCGACAAGGAACAAACCACCTGCGAAGCCTACGGCGTGCTGCAGGACAAAGAGGTGGACGGCGTCATGCGCAAGAGCGTGCTGCGCTCCACCTTCGTCATCGACAAACAGGGCGTCATCCGTCACGCACTGTATGGCGTTTCCAGCCGCGGCCATGCGGCGGAAGTGCTTCAACTGGTTGCTTCAATGAGTAAAGGGGAACTCAAGTGAATATCGGCAAGAATTCCGTCGTCACCATCACCTACATCGTCAAGGACATGGACGGCAAGCTGCTGGAGGAAAGCGACGAACCGGTCAGCTACCTGCACGGCGGCTACGACAATATTTTCCCGCTGGTGGAACAGGCGCTGGAGGGCAAGGCGGTGGGCGACAAGGTCGAGCTCAAGCTGCAGCCCGCCGATGCGTTCGGCGAATTCGAGGAAGACCTGGTGCGGCTGGAGCCGCGCGAGTCCTTTCCGCCCGAGATCGAAATCGGCATGCAGTTCGTCGGCTCGCCGGTCGATGGCAGCGAGGAAATGCTCTACACCGTGACCGATATCTCCGAAGAAAAGGTGGTGGTCGACGGCAATCACCCCTATGCCGGGCAGGCGGTGCATTTCCAGTGCGTGGTTTCCGAAGTGCGTGCGGCAACGGCCGACGAAGTCTCGCATCGCCATGCGCATGGCGCCCACGGCCATCATCACCATTGATCCACACGGCAGGCTGCTAAAATGCCGGGCTAACCCGTTTTCCGCGACCGCTTGGTAAACCTCACCGATGAAAACCACTTTCCTCGATTTCGAACAGCCGATTGCCGAGCTCGAAGCCAAGATCGAAGAACTGCGCTTCGTGCAGGACGACTCCGCGCTGGATATCTCGGAGGAGATTCGCCGCCTGCAGAAAAAGAGCCAGACGCTCACCAAGGACATTTACGCCAAGCTCAATGCCTGGCAGGTGTCGCAGGTGGCGCGTCACCCGCAGCGGCCGTACACGCTCGATTACGTGCAGGGTCTGTTCACCGATTTTTCCGAACTGCACGGCGACCGCGCCTTTGCCGATGATGCGGCGATCGTAGGGGGTATGGCGCGCTTCAATGGCGAGCCGGTGATGGTGATCGGCCATCAGAAAGGCCGCGACACCAAGGAAAAAATCATCCGCAATTTCGGCATGCCGCGTCCGGAAGGCTATCGCAAGGCCATGCGGCTGATGCGCCTGGCGGAAAAATTCAGGCTGCCGATCTTCACTTTCATCGACACGCCTGGCGCCTACCCGGGCATCGGTGCCGAGGAGCGTGGCCAGTCCGAAGCCATCGCACGCAACCTGTACGTGATGGCTGAGCTGCAGACGCCGATTATCTGCACCATCGTCGGCGAGGGCGGCTCGGGCGGCGCGCTGGCGATCGGCGTCGGCGACCGCACCCTGATCCTGCAGTATTCGACCTATTCAGTGATTTCGCCCGAGGGCTGCGCCTCGATCCTGTGGAAGAGCGCCGACAAGGCTTCGGTCGCCGCCGAAACACTGGGCATCACCGCTGATCGCCTGAAAGCCAACGGGCTGGTCGACCGCATCATCGAAGAGCCGTTGGGCGGCGCGCAGCGCGACTGGGACGCCATGTTCCAGTCGATGCGCCGTGCGCTCACCGACACCCTGGCCGAGTTGCGCAAGCAGCCGGCGGAAGCCTTGCTGACCGCGCGTTACCAGCGTTTGCGGGCGTATGGCAGCTTCAAGGAAACCCCTGCCAAATAAACCCGTTGTCGCCGTCGTGGCGGACGTCATTGCCCGCCACGTTTCCCCGCACGCTCGATTAACGCTGGCGCTCTCGGGGGGGCTCGATTCAGTGGTTCTTCTGCACGCCTTGCTGGCGCTTCAGGACCAACACCCCTTCGAACTGCAGGCCGTCCATGTGCATCATGGACTGTCGCGCCATGCCGACCATTGGGCTGACTTTTGCGCGCAGCTGTGCGAATCGCGTGACGTTGAATTGACCCTCCAGCGGGTTCGGATTGCGCGCGACGATGCGGCCGGTGTCGAATCGGCTGCGCGGTGTGAGCGTCAGCGCATCTTTGCCGCACTGGACGCCGATTTCCTCCTCACC
>JBGSZD010000059.1:0-3000 GCA_041750575.1 Thiobacillus sp.
AATGCCGAGCCACGCCGCGCGCGATTCGGGACGCTCGCGCAGCGCATGCTCGGTGAGCGCGGCCAGGCTGTCGAAATGCAGTGCATCGGCAGACGGCGTGGCTTGCGTCGCCGATTCGGGGAGCGTGGCACGATTGAGCCAGAACGATCCCGCGCGCGTCAGCATATCAAGCGATGCCGCGTGACTTGCACCGTCGCACGCCAGCAGCAGGAGAAAAAGGGGGAGGGTTCTCAAGATGCCTGAATTCTAATCGACTCCAGGCTCGACTCCGCGCCGCCCTTGCAAGTTCCACGCCGAAGTGCGACACCTGCCTTCGCCATGCACTGAAAGTCGGCACGGGAATGCGGGACGGCTAGAATGAAAGGGTTAATTCAGCCGACTACCGCCATGCACCTGAACACACGTCTTGCCCTGGGAATGGCCGGGGTGCCTCCGCGCGATGCGCCCAAGGCCTACGACTGGGAAAAGCGCCTGAACTGGCCGGTCATGGTCGCCGCGCTGGTTGCGATTCCGGCTTTTTATCTCAGCGAGCTGTCAGGCGAGGCCCACCTCGTCACACTCGGGCATTTCATGGATGCCGCCGTCCTGCTCGTCTTCCTGGCCGAACTCGCCATCATGTTGACAGTCAGCGTGCAGAAGCGGCGCTACCTGGTCTACAACTGGCTATCGCTCGCTATCGTCGTCGCCTCCACGGCATCCGTTCTGTTGCCGCACTTGCCGGCCGAATTGGTCGCTTTGTTGCGTCTGTTGCGGCTAGCTATCGTCAGCCTGTTGATCGCGCGCTTCATCCATTCTCTGCGCGCCATCACACCGGGCACTACGCCTTATATCCTGCTGATCGGATTCGGCCTCATGTTGCTGTCGGGCGGTGGCTTCTACTGGCTGGAGCCGACGATCCAGGATTATTGGGACGGCGTCTGGCTGGCTTTCACCAGTGGCCTGACGGTGGGCTATGGCGATCTCGTACCCACCACCGGACCTGCGCGTCTATTCGCTGGCGTGGTGATCGTGCTGACCTACGGCGTAATGTCGCTGGTCACCGCCTCCATCGCCGCTTTTTTCATCGGCAAGGAAGAAAAACAATTGCGGCACGACATGCACCAGGAAATCAAATCGCTGCGCCGCGAGATGGGCGAACTCCACGCCATGCTCGCAAGCTTGTGCGACGCGGCCGCTGCCGCGAAGAAAGGCTCAAGTCCTTCCGGCGGCACGGGAGATGGCGGAGAGGCTCCGGGCGTTCAATCTTGACGCTTACAGTTCCGAGAACAGATACGCCAACAGCGCGATGCCCAGCAGCACGACCGACAGATTCATCGCGATACCCGACCAGGTGCAATAGCGCGCGGGAATTTCGATGGGCTTCAGCGTTTTCAGCACGCGCCGGAACTGCACAACCGAGAACCCGATCACGATCAGCGCGAGCGCGATGAACGCAATGCCGATCCAGAATGAAAAATCCCGCCCCGCGTGACCGGGCGTCTGCCGCAGCATATGCAGGAACAGCCCGAAGCGTTCGAGCACGAAGCCGAAGGCCATGAGCGTGAGGCTGGTGCGGTTCCACGCCATCAGCGTGCGTTCGGCTGCGAAAAAGACGCGCGGATCGTTGAGGTCGGACACGGTCAGACAGGCTCCACTTCGCTGGGCAAGGTGTTTTTCAGCGTCTGCGCCAGCCGCTCGAAGGTTTCTGGAAACGGCGCGCGCTTGCGCCACGCCAGGCCGATGGTGCGGCCCGGCGGCGGCGATTTGAAGGGACGGATTTCGATCGCTTTTTTACTGGCGCGCGGCCCGGCATCCACCGCCAGCGCGGGCAACAGGGTCAGCCCCAGGCCCATGCCCACCATCTGGCGCAGTGTTTCCAGGCTGGTGGCGCGCACTTCCTCGCGGCCGCGCGACCCGGTGCCGCAGACGTCGAGCGCCTGGTCGCGCAGGCAATGGCCTTCGTCGAGCAGCAGCAGCTTCTCCGCCATGATGTTGGCCACTTTCAGCGTGTCCTGTTTGGCCAGCGGGTGGCCGGCCGGCAACGCGGCGAAAAACGGCTCGTAGAACAACGGTTCGACACGCAGGCTGTCGTCGTTAACCGGTAGTGCCAGCAAGCCGGCGTCGAGCTTGCCGTCGACCAGATGTTCGAGGATTTGCGGCGTCATTTCCTCGCGCAACAGCAGCCGCAGGTCGGGATGCTTCTTGTGCACCAGCGTCAGCGCATGCGGCAGGTAATACGGCCCCAGCGTGGGAATGACGCCGAGGTGAATGGTGCGCGCCATCGGATCCTGCGCGTGCCTGGCCACCTCGCGGATGCGTTCGGATTCCTCGACGATATTGCGCGCCGCCTGCAGGATTTCGCGGCCGATCGGCGTCGGAGTGACGCGTTTGAGGCTGCGGTCGAACAGGGTGACGCCAAGAAAATCCTCCAGCTTCTTGATCTGGGTGGACAGCGTAGACTGCGTGATGAAGCAGGCTTCGGCGGCCTTGCCGAAGTGCCCATGGTCAGCCAGCGCGACGAGATATTTCAGCTCCTGCAGGGTCATGGGCAACCATTCGATTTCATCAATGAAACCATTCTAGACTATTCATGAGACAAATTTTCATTCATGACCTTAAATGCAGGTACTCCGCTGTGGAGACGAATATCGATAGGAGAGAGTCATGTCAGAAAGCAAATGTCCGTTTGTACACAAAGCCGGGAGCGGTACGTCCAACCATGATTGGTGGCCGAACCAGTTGCACCTTGAAATCCTGCACCAGCATCCCGCCGAGTCGAGCCCGATGGGCGAGGACTTCGACTACGCCGAAGCGTT
Source organism: Thiobacillus sp. (assembly GCA_041750575.1). GTDB lineage: Bacteria > Pseudomonadota > Gammaproteobacteria > Burkholderiales > Thiobacillaceae > Thiobacillus. Next base: position 2,796 of record JBGSZD010000059.1, read on the forward strand.
CAAGAGCCTCGACCTCGCGGCCGTCAAAAAAGACCTCACCGCCGTGATGACCGACTCGCAGGACGGTGGCCGGCGGATTACGGCCACTACGGCCCCTTCTTCATTCGCATGGCCTGGCATAGCGCAGGCACCTACCGTACCGGCGATGGCCGCGGCGGCGCAGGACACGGCAACCAGCGCTTCGCCCCGCTCAACAGCTGGCCCG
>JBGSZD010000060.1:0-4228 GCA_041750575.1 Thiobacillus sp.
TGAGCGTGCGGCCGCGGTGATAGGCGCGCGTCAGTGCCAGTTGCGCCACCGTCGCAGTCACGCCGATGCCGATCAGCCACGGCCAGTCGTCAGCCTGCGGGCGGTGAAATCCGGCCAAAGCCATCCACGCGCCACCGCCCACGGTCGCCAGCAGGGTGAAATAAAACACCACGCGCCATTCGGGTTCGCCCAGTTTGCCCAGCTGCTTGACGTTGACGTAGGCCACCGCCGCCAGCATGCCCGACACCAGCCCGGCCAGCGCCGGCAGCCAGGCCTGATCCTGCAATTGCGGACGCAGCAACAGCACGATGCCGACAAAGCCCAGCAGCACCGCGCCGTTCAGGCCACGTCCGTGATGTTCGCGCAGCCACCAGGCGGACAATGCGGCGAGGAACAGCGGCGCCGTATAGTTGAGGGTGACCGCAGTGGCCAGCGGCAATCGCGCCAACGCATAGAAAAACAGCACCAGCGCGGCAAAGCCGGACAGACCGCGCCAGAAATGAGACTTGAAGTGTGCCGTGGCGAGCGGCGCCAGCAGCCGGCGATGACTGATAGCGATCACCGCCCAGATCGCCACCAATCCGAACGCCGAACGGTAGAACACCAGTTCGGCGGGAGAAAAGCTGCCGGAGGCGTGCTTCACCAGCACGCTCATCAGTGCGAATAGCGCGGCAGCGACCAGCATCCAGCTTGATTTCATTGGCGGTCGTGCATCGCAGGCAGGCAGCCGTTCACGGCAACAAACTCGATGCTGAAGGCTGCATGCGCGCGCGACTCAGGCATATCGACATTACAATCCCAACTCACCTTGCCCCACGTCGCGCACTGCGGATTCGTCGCGCCGCACTCGCGGCCTGCCGCGCGGCCTGGCTTCGCGCCTTTGTCCGGTGGTGGCCTCGATCTTGGCATAGAAGCGTGAATTGCCCAAAGGCTGATTCTGGTTGAGTGCCAGCCGGATGTCGGCGATAGCCTTGCTGTCCAACTGCGCCCGGAACAGGTCACGGTATGCCGCCTGCCTTTCTCCATCATTCTGTCCTATCGCCAGATAGAGCGGGTGGGGGGTCAGGTAAGGGTTGGCTTGCCCGAGGGCGTTGTAGCGATAACTGGTCCAGCGGTAATGGGCAGGGTCGTCCACCATGGCGGCACGCACCGGGTTGAGCTCGATGTAGCGCTGGCAACTCAGCAGATAGGTATCGGCCTGGATCAGCGAGGACTTGTAGCGGCTATCCCACAAGGTGCCGGTGCGGCGGTAAGTGGTGTTGATGTACTGAACGTAGCGCCGTCCCAGGGCGATGACGAGCCGGGGGATGGCGTCCGCCTGCTCAGGCGTAACCAGCAGGTGAACGTGGTTGGTCATGAGCGCATAGGCATGAAGCGAACAGTGTTCTTTCTTGAGCGCTTCGCCCAGCCAGTAGAGGTAGGCCTGGTAGTCTTCTTCGCCAAAGAAGCAGGGCTCGCGGTTATGCCCGCGCTGGACGATGTGCAGGGGGAGGTTGTCGAGGTGGATGCGGGGACGGCGAGGCATGCCGCCATCCTAGCAGAAAAATAATTCGAGCCTGGCCCCTTTGATTTTCATGTTGAAGCTGGCGATTCCCGCTTCACGCATATTGGCATCGACACTTACGCCAGATGGAACGGTCAGTCCATTTGTCAGGCTACGCTTGAGCCCAAAGCAATCCCGGTGCGCGCACTCATTAAACAGATAGCTGAAATCCGCGCTCCTTGGCGAGTGTGTATGCATCCCGCCGACAAGGCTTCAATTTAGCCTTGGGGTTAGCGACCGTGGCGGCTACGCCGCCTAGCTCCAACAGGGTTTTAGCCACGTAAGTATCTTTACCGATGATCGCGCCCTGAAGCGCCGTGCAACCTCCGGCGTCAACAAACTCCGCACCTGTATTGATCCCCTTACTTAGCATCAGCACAGCTAGCTCCTTGGACCTACGACGCTGCTCGTGGGTAAGTTCGCGTGAGTGGTATCGGAAACCCGAAAGTACTGCCCCAAGTGTAAGGCCATGCGAGAAATCCTTCTGAATAATCTCAGGGCTTCTGCTTTTCAATATTGCCAACGAAACTTTGTCCACAAACGGTAGCAAGCGCCATTTCTTTTCTATGTCACCTGGGTGAATGGCGTACTCAACCAATGTTGTTTGCCAGTCCCAAAAATAAAGCCTTCCATAACCAACAACGACGTAAATTCCGTAACCAACGATTGAGCAGATGGCTAGCCATTTGATGAAAGAGTGCCTTACTTCCATAGTCATTTTTCATGCTTATATAGCTCGTATGGGGTTTTAAATTCCAATGCCGACCGATTTCTGGCCGCGTTACCAAACGTCTCCCGCAACTGCCCTGCATATACTTTCGGGTCAGGCGAGAATAAAAGGGGCCAGGCTCACATTAATCTCCCGCCTCGGCTTTCCGCACCTTCAAATGCGGCTCGATCTCGCGCCACAGGAAAGCATGAAAATGCATCATGCCGTCTTCCAACGGCGACTGGTACGGTCCGGTTTCCGAGATGCCCTGCTGATACAGCGCACGCCGTCCCTTGTGCATGCGCGCGCAGATGTCGTCGTCTTCTTCCGCCGTTTCCTGATACGCGGCCTGTTCGGCCTCGATGAAGGCACGCTCGAACAGCACGATGTCTTCGGGGTAGTAAAACTCGACGACGTTGGTGCACGACTCGACGCCGGTGGGGATGATCGACGACACCACCAGCACGTGCGGATACCACTCGACCATCAGGCCGGGGTAATAGGTCAGCCAGATCGAGCCGTGCGCGGGTGACTTGCCCTGCTGGTACGCCAGCACCTGTTCGTGCCACTTCTGGTACACCGGCGAACCCGCTTTCGATAGCCCGCGATTCACGCCCACGGTCTGCACCGACCACCAGTCGCCGTATTCCCACTTGAGGTCGTCGCAGGTGACGAAATGGCCGAGGCCGGGGTGATAGGGGCCGACGTGGTAATCCTCCAGATACACTTCGATGAAGGTCTTCCAGTTGCAGGCGTAATGCGTCACCTGGACGCGGTCGAGCATGAAGCCGGAGAAATCCAGTTCGCGCGCCGCCTGCATGCCGGCCAGGTCGGCGTTCACGTCGCGCTCGCCGGCGAACAGCAGGCCCTGCCAGTTTTGCAGGCCGGTGCGGTTGAGGTTGAGGCAAGGGTTGCCGGGGAATTCCGGCGCGCCCATCAGCTTGCCCTGGCTGTCGTAGGTCCAGCGATGGATCGGGCAGACGATGTGCCGGGACTGCAGCTTGCCGCGCCCTTCCAGCATGATGGCCTGGCGATGACGGCAGACGTTGGACAGGAGTTCGATGCCCGATCCGCTGTTGACCAGCATTTTCGCGCCGTCGAATTTTTCCAGCGCGTGGTAATCACCCGGCTCGGGCACCATCAGTTGATGGCCCGCGTATCCGGGACCGTGCTTGAACAGATGTTTCAATTCCAGCGCGTAGATGGCCGGATCGAAATACCAGGAAACCGGCAACTGAGGCGAAGTTAGCGACAAGGCGCTGGATTCGGCGAGATCGCTCATGGCGTACCCTACTCAAAACCAAGCCCCCTTCCAGTTTGAACCGGAAGCGGCAAGCGTGATCGGGAAACGATCACCATTAAAAACATATCGGGGCGATTGCCCGATGCCCACCGGTTTAAGAGCGTGGTTGTTGCCAACTTGTCGGCTTTGCAACCACGGCCTGCCCCTTACCCCCACAGGGGTTGCGGGTACGGATGAACTTCCCGACAACCATGCAGGGAAGGGGCGAAATGTTAGCACAGCCGATTGAATCAGGGAGACGGCCCGGCGCCGAATTTGTTAAAGTAGCGGTCTTTGTTTCTGCCGGGTTCAATTGAATGGCCAAGTCCCGCGCCGCCCCTCCCAAGGATTACGAATCCGCCCTGACCGAACTCGAAGCCATTGTGGCCGAAATGGAATCCGGCCAGCTGCCACTGGACGCTTCGCTGACCGCCTACAAGCGCGGCGCCGAACTGCTGCAGTTTTGCCGCCAGCAACTGGCCGACGCGGAACAGCAGGTGAAGATTCTGGAAAACGGTGCCTTGGTCGATTTCAAGGCCGGGCAGCCTTTCAAAACCGAAGACGCCGATGACTGATTTTGCCGCCTGGACACAGGCATGCCAGGCACGCATGGAAAGCGTGCTGGCCGACCGGCTCCCCGCTGCGCACCTTGCGCCGCAGCGTCTGCACGAAGCCATGCGTTACGCTGTGCTGG
>JBGSZD010000061.1:0-2738 GCA_041750575.1 Thiobacillus sp.
CTGGAAGCCCTGACCAACAACCGCCTGCGCGACGAAATCGGCGACATCAGCCTGGTGCCTGCAGACGAACGCCTGTTCGGCCCCGGCAGCTCCTGCATCATGGCCGCCTTCACCCATCCCAACCCGCAAGGCAGCCGCTTCAGCGACGGCAGCTACGGCGTCTTTTACTGCGCCCGCAAGCGCGACACCGCCATCGCCGAAACCCGCCACCACGCCGCGCTGTTCATGGCCGCCACCGCCGAGCCGCCCATGCGACTGCAGATGCGGCTCTACAGCGTGGAAGCCCAGGGCAAAGCCGCCGACCTGCGTGCAGCCAGCCAGAGCGACCCCCACATCGTCGCCCCCGACGACTACAGCCACACCCAGGCCATCGGCCGCAGCCTGCGGGCCGAAGGCGCGCTGGGCATCGTCTACCCCTCGGTGCGCCACCCCGGCGGCGAATGCCTCGCCGCCCTGCGCACCGGCATCGTCAAGAACTGCCTGCACGCCGCCCACCTGGAATACCAGTGGAACGGGCAGGGCATCGAAGCGGTGTTCGAGGTGAATCAGGTGTTGTGAGATCGAACCCGGATGTTGTGGAATACCAGAAGAAGTGCTTAAATAAGTACCTGATCAGGTATTGGAGTTGAACATGAACATCGTCCCCGCCCAGGAAATCAAGCGCCGCGGCATCGCCGCCGTGGACGAAGCGTTGGCCCAAGGCCCCGTGCACATCGTCAAGAACAACCGTGCGCAATACGTGGTGCTCACCGAGGCGCGCTACCAGGAATTGCTCGAAATGCAGGAAGAAGCCGTGCTCGCCCGCGTCAAGGCATCCCTGGAAGACGCCAAGGCCGGCCGCACCACCCGGCACCGCAGCGTCGATGCGCTCCTGGAGCATCTGGACAAATCCGCTGAATGAGCTGGACGCTCGTCACCACCGCCAGCTTCGACCGCCGCGCCCGCAAATTCCTCACCCGGCACCCCGACCTGCGGCCCCGGCTCGCCGAGACGCTCGAAAAACTGCGCACCGATCCCTTCGAGCCCGGCCTGCGCCTGCATCCCCTCACCGGCAAGCTCCAGGGCATGCAGGCTGTCAGCCTGACCTACAGCTATCGCATCACACTCACCCTGCAAATCACCGAGCACGAAATCCTGCTGCTCGATATCGGCAGCCACGATGAGGTGTATGGATGAGGCGTATCTACACCGTTTAGGCCCAACATCGGCCTGCACGCTGCCCACCTGGAATACCAGTGGAACGGGCAGGGGATCGAGGCGGTGTTCGAGGTGAATCAGGTGTTGTGAGGCAGCGAACACCAATTTGAAGGCTCTTGGTGGCTAACATGTAAAGAAAATGGAGTATTCTTTACACATGTTCGCGATCATGTAAAAAAACCGGGAATTTATTTACCTATGACAGGCCACCTTCAACCTTTACCTGTACGCAGTGGCGTCGAACTGGAAACGCCAGCCGTATTGCGCCTGGCGGCGCGTGCGCATCGCGCGCTGGCAGAGTTGAAAGGGGCGGCGTCGACCATTCCCAACGAGGCGATCCTGATCGATACCCTGGCCTTGCAGGAAGCCAAGGATTCATCGGAAATCGAAGACATCATCACTACGGAAGACCTGTTGTTTCAGGGCGATGTCGTCTCCGGGCAGTTTCCGAATGCGGCCGCGAAAGAAATACATCACTACGCGGCTGCGCTCAAGATCGGCCTGGCGCATGTGCGCGAGCAGGGGTTTCTGCGGTTGGACAACGTGCTGGAAATCCAGGCCGCACTGGAGCAAAACCGCGCGGGCCTGCGCAAGCTGCCCGGCACCGTGCTTAAAAACCAGAATACCGGGGAGGTCGTCTATCAGCCCCCGCAAGATCCCGTTGTGATCGAGCAGTTGCTGGCGAATTTTCTGGATCATTTCCACCGCGACGAACCGACCGACCCCGATCCGCTGGTGCGAATGGCCGTGCTGCATTATCAGTTCGAAAGCATCCACCCGTTTTACGACGGCAACGGGCGTACCGGCCGGATTCTCAACCTGCTGCATCTGGTGATGAATGGCCTGCTCGATGTGCCCGTGCTCACCCTCAGCCGCTACATCGTGCAGCACAAGGCGGATTATTACCGGGGGCTGCAGGCAGTGCGGGAAGACGAAGCCTGGGAGGCATGGGTGCTCTACATGCTGAGCGCAGTGGAAGAAACCTCACGCGAGACCCTGACCAAGGTACGCGGCATTCGCGATCTAATGCAGTCAACCAAGCAGCGGCTGCGGCGCGAACTACCCAAGATATATAGCCAGGATTTGCTGAATAACCTGTTCCGCCACCCCTACACCAAGACTGAATTCATCGAGCGCGACCTCGGCGTATCGCGGCCGACTGCAGCCAAATATCTTGAGGCCCTGGCCGCAGCAGGCTTGGTGCGCAAGACGAAACTCGGGCGAACGAATTTCTACATCAACGAACCGCTTTTCGAGTTGCTGCGCCGATGAGATCGACCATGCGCCGCTATAGCCCAGCGGCCCATGGCTTGGTCGCCGCCCTGCGCACCGGCATCGTCAAGAATTGCCTGCACACAGCCCAATAGAAAGCTGGACTGCCATGGACGACGCCCAGCGCAAAGCCCTGATCAAAACCACCTTCGACACCGTCGCCGAAGGCTACGGCAGCGCCGGCATGGAGTTCTTCCACAAGGCCGCCGCGCGCCTGCCGCGCGTGTTTGCCCTGCAGGGCCACGAACAGCTGCTCGACGTGGCCACCG
>JBGSZD010000062.1:0-7578 GCA_041750575.1 Thiobacillus sp.
TTTGTTACAGATATTGTCGGTCTCGGTTTTCGAGAAAACCCTTATTTCATGCGCCCTGCAGCCAGACACCACCAGAAGCATTCCGCTGCCACCAGATAACCAACTGATTTTGTTTGATTTTTAACCGGACACTACTGGGGGCAAAATAAATCCCAGGCCCCTCCTGGATGGCAGCGAGCACTTCATGAAGAACCGCTTTCATGGGGCCTCCTTAACAGACGTATCGGCAGGATTGTAGCTTTTCCCGATGTCTCTATACTGGGATCCACGTACGACGTCTACAACCTGGGATGGGCTGTGAACTACCTGCAAGCGATCATGGTCCTTATGCTGTTAATGACAAGCAAGCGTTATCGTCGGCGGTGGCAGATGTCGATCGACCGGGTCGAACAAATCCAGGATTCAGTCGACGCGAGCCGCAACCGGGTCGACGCCTTGGAGAATGGTGGGAAGCCTGATTTGAGGGCTTTGTAACCAATTATCGCGAATTATCAGTCCCCGGATAATTTGGGATAAAAGTTGCCAGTTAGTGTTGGTCCGGCAGCTCGCTTGAGGGTGTTGCATCTCCTGAACAGACTTTGCCTATATGATTCAATCGCTCTGTTCATGACACCCCGGCGGATCCCCCCTTGAATACTGATACACCCGAATCCAGTCGCAAGGCGCAACTCGATGCCCTGCTTCTCAAACTCCCTGGCGTCAGCGCAAGAAAAATCAGCGGGCTTGATGCCTACTTCGTCAGCGACAAGATGTTTGCCTGCATCAGCGGTCGTGGCGTCGGACTGCGCCTGCCCGCCGCCACCGCGACCGAACTGCAGTTCTCAAGGGGCGACGTCGTCCCGTTTCAGCCCGGTGGTATGGCTAGTACCAGGAAATGGATACAGATCGAGCGCGCCGATGCGACTGAGTACGAAAAGGATCTCGCGTTGTTTCAGGCATCACTAGAATTCGTGAAAGCCGCCCGGGCCCGCTAGCTAAACTTTGAATCACTTCGCACAGGGGTCGGGATAGGTCACGTACTGGCATGAACCGGCCCGGAGCGATCAGTCAGCATGGTCACCACGAACGTCCGCATCGGCCGAGTAACGGACGCTTTTTGAGCGCGCCCAAATTTATTTGTAATTTTATAATTATATTTTTTTATATAATTTTTTATATAAAGTGAATCCTTGAATCGCCCCTAGATTTTCTGAACGTCAGCAACCCGCGCAACAGCAGTCACTCAGCTGGCCACACGCCACCGGCAGCAATGGCCGACGACCAGCCGATCAGCACGATGCACGCGAATGACGGCAACGGGTCGGGTACGGACGGTGGCTGATCTCAAAAAAACGCCGCTCATTGAGCGGCGTTGTTGTTTATCCTCTTCCGGCTCGCGAGCGCCTGACGCCGGGTTCTGGAATCCGGTGCAACACTCAGGCCAGCCAGCCTTCAATCTTCTTGCGATCCGGCACACCGCCGGCATGCACCACCTTGCCGTCGATCACCACGCCAGGCGTGGACATCACGCCGTATCCGAGAATGGCGGCCATGTCCTCGACCTTCTCTAGCTTCACGGTCACGCCGCGCGCCTGAGCGATTTCTTCGATAAGTTTCAGTGTGGTTTTGCAGTTGGCGCAGCCGCTGCCCAATACCTTGATGTCTTTCATGGAATTCTCCCGATCAGCAGCACGATTTGCCCGATGGCGTGGGCGTGCAGCAGGCATCGCCCGACTCCACCACGGCGATTTTGGCGAAGGGGTCGGCCGGCTTCATGCAGGCCGCATAGGCTTCATCGAACTTCGCATCCATCTTCTGCGCTGTTTCGTCTCGGATATGGCGCGCGATTTCGATCACCGTGTCGATCTGTTCGCGGCTGACGCCGTATTGTTTGAGCCGGTCGATCTGGCACAGCCCCTGGTTGGGATGACTGGATGCGATGTTAGCCGCCAGCGAGACCAGGGCGACGATGGATGGATGCAGGTCGGTACTCATAGAACTCCCTTCAGAGAATTGAACAGCAGCCCCACGATAACGAAGGCAGTGGCGAGATAAGCCGCGAACAGCGCCAGCAGCGGCACTTTCACGACCTTTTTCAGGATGATCATTTCCGGCAGCGAGAGGGCGGTGACCGCCATCATGAAGGCCAGCACCGTGCCAATGGGCACCCCCTTGCCCAGCAGCACTTCGGCGATGGGGATGATGCCGACCGCGTCGGAATAAAGCGGCACGCCGACCAGCACTGCACCGACGACCGAGAGCACGCCGCCGTCTCCGGCGATGCGTGCGACGAAGTCGGCTGGCACATAGCCGTGGATGAAGGCACCGACGCCGACGCCGATGAGGATGAACTTCCAGATGCGGCCGACGATTTCCTTCACCTGGCTCACCGCATAATCATGCCGAGCACGCAGCGAATTGTCCTCTTCAAACTGGGCGGCCTCACCCATGCGGATTTTCCACACGTAGTCCTCGACCCAGCGCTCCGGTTTGAAGCGTTCCAGCACGAACCCGCCGATCAGGGCGACGCTGAGGCCAGTCGCCACATACAGCACGGTGAACTTCCAGCCGATGACCGAGGCCAGCACCACCACCGCCACTTCGTTGATCATCGGACTGGCGATCAGGAACGACAGTGTTACGCCAAGCGGGATGCCGGCTTCGACGAAGCCGATGAAGAGCGGGATCGACGAGCACGAGCAGAATGGCGTCACCGCGCCCAACCCGACCGCCATGAAGCGGCTTTGCAGGTTGCCGCGGTTGCGGATGAACGCGCGCACCTTTTCCGGCTTGAGCAGGGCACGCAGCAGGCCCATGACGTAGATCACCAGCGTCAGCAGCACCAGGATTTTCGCCACGTCCATGACGAAGAAATGCAGCGCTGCGCCAAGCGGCGTGTCCGGCACCAGGCCGGCCAGGTCGAAGACCAGCAGGCTGGCAAACGCGTCGAACATTACTGCGACTCGTACTCAGTGAACGCACGGCTCATGTTGGCGCGGTGCAGATCATCGTAGTTATACAGATGCCTGAATTGCGGCATGTCCTGATAGCGGTCCAGCGTGGCCGTCAGCGGCTCCATTTCCTTGGCTGCGGCGCCCACCTTCCCGGCAAGAAAGTCGTAGTAATCGCCGGTTTCGCGCTGCGCCTGCGCCAGGTCGCATACCCGGCCATGGCCGGGGACGATGTACGCGGGATTAAGCTGGACGAGCGCACGGAACGCCTGCTGGCCGTTCTTCACGCTCGACCACGGCAGCACCCCGAGAATGCGGTCGACATAGACCAGATCGCCACTGAACATCACCTTGCGCTTGGGCAGCCAGACCCAGGCGTCGCCCGGAAAATGCGCATTCGTGGTGGCCAGCATCAGGGTTTCGCCGCCCAGATCCAGGGTGGCCGAATCGCCCGCGAGAGTTTTCAGCGCAGGCAGCGGTTGGGTGCCCTGCATGCGCTCGCCGAGAAAACGTTTCATCCCGTCCATGTGCTGCGCCGCGAACTCGGCCTGGGTGGCGGCGGTACGGGCAAGCGCGATCACCTCCGCGCCCTTTGCGGAAAAATAATCGTTGCCGAGCCAGCGATGATCCTGGCTGCCCGTGTTGATGACCCAGCGCACTGGCTTGTCGGTGACCCGGGCAATGGCCGCGGCGATTTTCTCGGCGCCCAGACGGCTGGCGCCGGAGTCGATCAGGATCACCCCCTTGGGCGTGACGATGAAACCGAAGTTGGCATTGAGGCCGTCGTTGTCGGCGCTGCGCTGGCCCAGCGGACCGACCAGGGCGTAGACGTTATCGACGACCCTGTCGGCCTTGGGCTGATAGTCGGCGCGTACGGTCAGCGCAAGCAGACCCGCCACGGAGGCAACCAGAATCAATACGTAGCGTTTCAGCACACTGTTTCCTTATTTGATAACCAGACCCGCTTCGTACCATCCCTTGCTGCGATTCACAATCCTCACCACCAGCAGCATCACCGGCACCTCGATCAGCACGCCGACCACGGTGGCCAGTGCCGCGCCCGATTCGAAGCCGAACAGCGCGATGGCTGCCGCCACCGCCAGTTCGAAGAAGTTGGACGCGCCAATCAGCGCCGATGGGCAGGCGACACTGTGCTTTTCGCCCACTTTGCGGTTGAGCCAGTAGGCGAGGCCCGAGTTGAAAAACACCTGGATCAGGATGGGCACGGCGAGCAGCGCGATGACAAGGGGCTGTTCGATGATGGCCTTGCCCTGGAAGGCGAACAGCAACACCAGTGTCGCCAGCAACGCCAGGATGGAAGCATGCCCGAGTTGCGCCATTGTCGCGTCGAATGCAGCCTGTCCGCGCTTCATCAACAGCTTGCGCCAGATTTGCGCGAGGATCACCGGAATGACGATGTAGAGCACCACCGAGGTGATGAGCGTACCCCACGGCACGACAATGGCCGACAGTCCGAGCAAGAGGCCGACGATGGGCGCGAAGGCAACGATCATGATGGCGTCGTTGAGCGCCACCTGCGACAGGGTGAAATACGGATCGCCACCGGTAAGCCGGCTCCACACGAACACCATCGCGGTGCACGGCGCGGCGGCCAGCAGGATGAGGCCAGCGACGTAGCTGTCGAGTTGCTCCGCCGGCAGATACGGCGCGAACCAGTGACGGATGAACAGCCACGCCAGCAGCGCCATCGAAAACGGCTTGACCGCCCAGTTGACGAACAGCGTGACGCCAATGCCTTTCCAGTGCGACTTCACCTGATGCAGCGCGCCGAAGTCGATTTTCATCAACATGGGGATGATCATGATCCAGATCAGCAGGCCGACCGGGAGATTGACCTGCGCGACCTCCATGCGGCCCAGCGTCTGGAATGGCGCCGGCAGCATCTGCCCCAGCAGCACGCCGGCGACAATGCACAGCGCCACCCACAGCGTGAGCCCGCGCTCGAACACGCTCATCGATGCACCGGCGGCGCGCTTGGCAGTGACTTCGCACTGTGCGCTCATCTTGCGCGCTCCTTTAACGTTGGCACGCTCATGCGGTCTTCCCGATGTCGCGCACGGCCTGTTGCAGCTTCATGCCATCGAGCGTGGCGAACGGCAGATTGACGAACATGGAGATGCGGCGCTGCATCTGGTTCATTGCCTCGACGAAGGCGCGACGCTTCTGCTCATCCGAACCAACGACAGCCGCCGGATCGGGGATGCCCCAGTGCGCGGTCATCGGCTGGCCGGGCCACACCGGGCAAACCTCGCCGGCGGCCTTGTCGCATACTGTGATGACGAAGTCGAGCTGGGGCGAATCGGGCTGCGCGAACTCGTCCCACGGCTTGCTGCGCAGCTCACTCGTCGGGTAATGGTTCTTCTCCAGCAGTTCCAGGGCGAACGGATTGACCTGTCCCGCCGGATGGCTGCCCGCGCTGAACGCCCGGAAGCGCCCTTTTCCCAGATCGTTCAGCATCGACTCGGCCAGAATCGAGCGTGCCGAGTTGCCCGTGCACAGGAACAGAACGTTGTAAATCGATTGGTCCATGATCTTCTCCGAAGTCGATATGCGTATCAGGCGGCGGCCTGCAGGCCGAGCTTCTCGCGCACGGCCGCGATCAGCCGGGTGCGGATGTCGTCGCGCACCGCGAGGAAGCTATCCAGCGGCTCGCCGTGCGGGTCGTGGAACGGCAGGTGAATGGCAGGAATCGGCTTGGGGAAAATCGGGCAGGCTTCCTTGGCGTTGTCGCACACAGTCACCACCAGGTCGATGTTTTCGTTCATCACCGCATCGATATCCTTGGGATGCAGACCGTCGGTATTCAGTCCAGCCTCTTTCAGCGCCGCGATGGCGCCATCCGCCACCTTGGGCTGCGGTTTGGTGCCGGCAGACAGCGCGCGCACCTGGCCAGCCAGGTCGTTATTCAGCAGCACTTCGGCCATTTGCGAACGGCAGGAATTGCCGGTGCAGAGCACCAGCACGGTATAGGGTTTTTCAGCCACGATGTGTCCTTGATATGCGTGATTGGATAGAAGGGAAAACTTTTTCAGTGCGCGTCATTGCGAGTGAAACGAAACAACCCAGTGTTGGCGTTAGCCCTGGATTGCTTCGCCTTGCTCGCAATGACAATTCAAAAGCGGTCAGCAGCAACCGCTCTCGGCCGATGTGGCCTTGACCGGGATGCAGCCGGAGACTTTGGCCACGGCAGGCTCGGGCACGCAGCAACCGCCCGCATGCGCCGCGCCGTCGTCCGACGCGCCGAACACGGGAATGCTGTCGAGCGTGTGATAGGTTTCCCAGGCGATGCCGGTCGGGTCGGTCGCCCAGTATTTGTCGGACTTGGCGTAGCAGCAGGCGGTACCCATTTCCTCGATTACGTCGCTTTCGAGCTTCTGCAGGCGTTCGTTCATCTCGGCGAGTTCTTCAGCGCTCTCCACCTGTACGCCCAGGTGATTGAGACCGGGCTCGGCGCCACGGGCGGAAATGGCGAAATTTACGCGCGGATCGTCGAGCATCCATTTCGCGTAATCGGACTTTTGCACAGTCGGTTCGCTGGCGAACACCGTCGAATAGAACTGAATGCTGGCGGCGAGGTTGTCGACCGCGACGTGGACATGCAGGCGTTTCATGCGAGCTCCTTTCGGGATGCGGTTTTTTTCGAAGCGGGCTGTTTGATAGCAGAACCGGGGGTGCAGGTCGTCGCCGACGTGCAGGGATTGCCGCCGCAGCAGTTGTCGGTGAGATACCCCAACAGGGCATTCATCGTCTCGAAGCGGGCGGTATAGATGACGAAGCGGCCGTCCTGACGCGAATCGGCCAGGCCGGCGTGGCTGAGTTCCTTCAGGTGGAAGGACAGCGATGAAGGTGGAATGCCGGTGAGTTCGCTGACTCGTCCGGCGGGCAACCCCGCCGGGCCGGCCTGGACGAGTGTGCGAAACACGGCCAGGCGGGAAGCCTGAGCAAGTGCGGACAGCGCGATGACGGCGTCTTTAGTTTCCATGTTTTGATGATAATCGAAACATGGAAACTAAAGCAAGCCCCCTCGTGTTTTTCCCTGACAATCATGGGCCTTCATGGGCCCGATCCACTACGCCAACACAACCAGCGCCATGAATGCGGAAGGCTGTCTGGCAAAGCGGACTCAGGGCGTGGGGGTGACGGTGGTGCTGCGGGTTTTCGTTTCGCCGTCGAACCCGGTGGTGGTGACGCTGCGGGTCGTGCTGCCGTCGCCATGCTGCACGTCCACGCTGTGGCTGGCCATCTCGCCCTCGCTGTTGGTCGCGCTGCGGTTGCGCATGAATCCGTCTTCGGTACGCGTCATGTTGCCCGAGGTGGTACCCGTCTTGCCGCTGCCGGTGGTATAGCTGCCGGAGCTGGTGTATCCATCTGCCGCAGGTGTGACTGTCTTGTCGGTGGCAAGGCTCTTGCCGGTGGTTTCGTTGACGAGCGTGGTTTCCACCGAGCGGCTGCCGTCGTCGTTCCTGGTGATCGTGCGGTCCATGCTCACGTCCTGACCGCGGAAGTTGGTGCCTTCGCCATGAACCACTGCGCCGGACTCGGTTTTCTGCCCCGACTTGTTCCATGTCGCGGTGTCGCCGTTGCCCCGCGTCACGCTGCGGTCGGACGACCAGGTGCCGGCTTCGCG
>JBGSZD010000063.1:0-7300 GCA_041750575.1 Thiobacillus sp.
CAGCGCGTCGTCGCCACCGATGCCTCGGCCGAACAAATCCGTCACGCCACGCCCCACCCCCACATCGACTACCGCGTGGCGCCCGCCGAAGCCAGCGGGCTGGTCGGCAGCAGTGTCGATCTTGTCGTCGTCGCGCAGGCAGCGCACTGGTTCGACCTGCCGCGCTTTTATGCCGAAGTGGTTCGCATGTTGAAACCCGGCGGTGCACTCGTTTTGTGGGGCTACGGCCGCATGGTGCTGCCGGGCGAACTCGACGCGCCCTTCCAACGTTTCTATGCCGACACCGTCGGCCCCTATTGGCCGCCCGAGCGCGCGCTGATCGACGACGCGTATCGCAGCCTGGATTTTCCGTTCGCTGAAATAAGGCCCCCGGCTTTCAGGATCGAAGTCGAATGGAACCTGCCGCGTTTGATGGCCTATCTCTCCACCTGGTCGGCGGTCAAACGCTATCAAGCCGCCCGGGGAAGCGATCCGTTGTCGGCGCTGATGGACGAACTGGCGCCGCTGTGGGGTGATCCCAACGCCGCCCGGCGACTGGCTTGGCCGCTTTTCCTGCGCGCCGGCCGCTAGGACTTACCCCCTACTTCGGCCGGAAGGTATTCCCCACCAGATTCTTCACCTTGGCCTGCGGAATGTGGCACTGCGTGCAGTTGTAACGGCCCATGTAGAGCACGTTGTGCTTCGCATCGGTGTAGTGACTGAGTGGCAGCGGCGACTCGCCCTTGGCCTTTTTCTTGCCCACCCGATCGGGTAGCTGGTGGCAACTCAGGCAGGTATTCAACTCGCGGGTGATGGGGACGAGGCCTTCCAGTGTGTGCGATATCTGCGGCGGCGCGCCGCTATAGGCACGCGGCAACACGCCGCCGCTGTAGGGGTCGGCCTGGCCGTATTCGAACACCGCCGGGTCCTCGTCCGCGGTCACGCTGAATTTGGACAGACCCATCTGTTCTTCGGTCAGGCCTTTGTCCGCCGCCAGCGAAAACCCGGAAAAGCCCAGTGCCAGCACTACGCCCATCAAAGCTATTTTCTTCATCTCGTTCTCCTAGACATGTCGATTGTCGATGGCGGCCACTTTGGCCCCGGTTGCAACGTTGTGAGCGCGAATCAGCGGGCGCAGATCGAAACCCAGGCTACCCTCCGGGCACAAGGCGGTGCAGCGGCCACAATTGCTGCACTCGCCGGAGGCGACCCAGCCCACTTGCTCCAGCTTTTTCAAATTCAACACCTGCGGTTCGGGACACACCCGGGCGCATTCGCCGCAATGCGTGCAGGTGTCTTTGTCGAAGCGCACCCGAATCTGCGCGGTCGTGCCCACCAGCGACCAGAACGCGCCCAGCGGGCACAAATGGCCACACCAGCCGTTCTTCAGGATCAGCAAGTCGAACAGGAATATCGCGATCAGGGAAAGAAAGCCCAGCCCCATTCCAAAGATGATCCCCCGTTGCATCATGCCGATCGGACTGATCCATTCGAATGCCGCCACGCCGGCGATGACCGACAGGATCAGCGTCGCTGCCAGCACGAAATAACGGATATTGCGGTTGAGACCGAACAGTGTGGGAACCGGCAGCCGCTGGCGCAGCCAGCCGGCCAGATCAGTCACCGCGTTCACCGGGCAGACCCAGGCGCAAAACACCCGGCCGCCCAGCAGCGCGTAAAACCCCAGCACGATGGCCGCGCCGACAATGGACTCCGTCCGCAGCATGTGGCCCGCAAGAAAAATTTGCAGGGCGGCGAAAGGATCGGTCATCGGAACGATGCCGATGAATTTGGAGGCGGAAAGGTTGCCGTTCAAAAGCGGCACGTCCTTGGATAACTCCCAGCCCCAGTGGGCAGTGCCAAAGAACAGCAGCAGGATGCCGAACTGCGTCAGTCGGCGCAGCACGATATAGCGCCACGACCACAGGCGGGCCGGGACGGATCGCTCGTGCAGTTTGTCGACCGAACCGAGCGCGGCGGACCGCGGGTAGGATGGTGGCACGCCGCTCACAGCCCCCCCTCGTTCAGGTAATCCACACCCGGGGCCGACTCGCCCGGTTTGGCCGGCGCAGCGGGTGCGGCCGGGGCAGCAGGCTTGAAGTCCTGGGTTATTTCGCTTTTGTCCATCCAGCCGTATCGGTAGTGCTCGCCCATTTTTCCCTGCACCAGCTTGTGCGGCAGGATGCGAATGGCGGCGATTTCAGTCGGGCAGGCTTTCTCGCAAATGCCGCAGCCGGTGCAGGCATCCGAATGCACCAGCGGGATGAACATGGCATGCTTGGACGTTTGGCGCGGATGCGTTTCCAGCGTGATGGCCTTGCCCTTGAGCGGGCATTCGCGATGGCAAATCTCGCAGCGCAGCCCTTTGTACGACAGGCAGTTCTCGATGTCGATCACCGCCAGCCCCATGCGCGCATCCTCGATGCGCTTCAACGCGGGCGACAACGCACCGGTCGGACAGGCCTTCATGCAGGGAATGTCCGGACACATGATGCAGGCGCCGGTGCGCGGTTCGTAATACGGCATGCCGATAGGCAAGTGTCCGCCGGCCGGCTGCAGCTTGAGAATATCAGGCGGGCAATCATTCACGCATTGACCGCACTTGATGCAGGCGGCATTGAAATCGTCTTCCGCCAGCGCGCCGGGCGGACGCAAGGCATAGGGCGAAGCCCGCGCTTCGTTGCGCAGGATGTATTCCCACAGCAAGCCGCCGGTGCCGGCGAACGCGGCGCCTTGCGCCAGCTTCACCAGAAATTCCCGGCGCTTCGGATTCAAGCCCTTGGGGACGTGCTCAGCCATGTCTCATTCGCCTGTCGAACGCGGCCCCCCAGTCAACCGGGAGCGGCCGGATCGCTGAATCACGCCTTGTAGACCTTCACCGCGCACTTCTTGTAGTCGGTCTCTTTCGAGAGCGGACACGTCGTGTCGAGGGTCACCTTGTTGATCAGCACGCTCTCGTCGAACCACGGCACGTAGACCAGACCACGCGGCACGCGATTGCGACCGCCGGTTTCCAGCCGCACCTTGACCTTGCCGCGGCGCGACTCGACCCACACCAGATCGTTGCGCTTGAGCCCCTTGGCGGTTGCGTCCTTCTCGTTGATCCAGCACACCGCATTGGGCACGGCGCGGTGCAGTTCGGGCACCCGCCGCGTCATGGTGCCGGAGTGCCAGTGCTCCAGCACGCGGCCGGTGCACAGCCAGAGATCGTATTTGGCGTCGGGCTTCTCGACCGGCGAAGCATAGGGGCGGAAGTAGATCTTCGCCTTGTGGGAGATGTCCACCTTGGTGGCGGGATCGCCCGGCTTGTCCAGATCGCCCATCACCAGCGCGTTGCCGTTGTTGCCGTAGAAATCGATGCCCATGCCCTTGGTGACATAGGGATCGTACTTTTCGTTGTTGCGCCAGGGGGTTTCCACCCACTTGCCCTCTTTCTGCACCACCGGCCACTTCAGACCGCGCACCTTGTCGTGGTGATAGATGTCGAAGGGGGCCAGATCATGTGCGTGGCCGGTGCCGAACTGGCGGTATTCCTCGAACATCGCCTTCTCGGGAAACCAGCCGTCCTTCAGCAAATCGGCCACGTGGTTGCCATGGCCCTTGGCGATGGGATCGGGCCACTTGACCTTCTTGTTCTCCGGCGTGGCGAACAGCACTTCGTAGAGCGTCGACTCGGGCGTGTAGCCCATGGCCACCGCGCCAGGCAACACGTCAGGCAGACCGGCTTCAAGACCCGGCATTTTTTGCGCGCCCCATACGTCCTTCAATTTGAAGCGCTTGGACAGCTCCAGCATCATCCAGATGTCGGCGCGCGCCTGACCCGGCGGCAACACCTGCTGGCGCCAGACCTGGGTGCGACGCTCGGCGTTGCCGTAGGCGCCCCACTTCTCGTTGATCATGGCAGCCGGCAGGATCAGGTCGGCCACCTTGGCAGACACGCTGGGGTAGGCATCGGCGACAACGATGAAGTTATCCATCTCGCGCGCGGCCTTGATCCAGTGGCTGGCGTTGGCGGTGTTCTGCCAGGGGTTGTTCACCTGGGTCCAAGAGAACAGTATCTGACCGTCTTCCAGATCGCGCATGATTTTGACGAAGTGGCTGCCCATCTGCGGATTGATGGTGCCGGCGGGCAGTTTCCAGATTTTCTCGGCGATGGCCCGATGCTTGGGATTCATCACCACCATGTCGGCCGGCAGACGATGGGCGAAGGTGCCGACCTCGCGCGCGGTGCCGCAAGCGGACGGTTGGCCGGTCAGCGAGAACGCGCCGTCGCCCGGCTTGCACTGGCGGCCGGTGAGCAGGTGGTTCATGTAGGCCTGTTCGTTGACCCAGGTACCGCGCTGGTGTTGGTTGAAACCCATGGTCCAGTAGGACACCAGCTTGCGGTCGCGGTCGCAGTAGTAATCCGCCAGCTGCTTGAGCTTGGCCTTGAACTGATCCATCGGCTCGTCGGGATCGCCCTTGGCGATTTCGGCGACGAAATCGAGGGTGTAGGGTTCCAGCGCCTTCTTGAAGTCTTCGAAGCTGATCGCCCAATCCTTCATCGGCGTGGCTGCATTCTTTTGCGGCACGGCCTCGCCCTCTTTCTTGCGCTGACCGATCGCCTCGTGCTTGTCGAGCACGCGAACCTGCTCGTTCTTGTAGATTTCCATCTCGGCGGCGGAAGCGTACTTGTCGGCGTTCTTCGGGCGGAAGCCATAGCCGATGTCGTAGGGGCCGGTCGCGAACACCGTGTGCTTCTTGACGAAATCCCAGTCCACCGCGTTGCGGGCGACGATCTCGTGCGCGATGTAATTCTGGATCGCCAGGTCGGCGCTGGGCGCGAACACGATTTCGCTGTCGGCGATGTCGGACGACATGTTGCCGTACACCGTCAGGTTCACCACACGCATCTTGTCGTGGGTGAGACGGCGGTTGGTGATGCGCGACCACAGAATGGGATGCATCTCGGCCATGTTGGCGCCCCACAGCACGGCGGTATCGGTGTACTCGATGTCGTCGTAGTTGCCCTGCGGCTCGTCGATGCCGAAGGTCTGCATGAAACCGACCACGGCCGAGGCCATGCAGTGGCGGGCGTTGGGATCGAGGTTATTGGAGCGGAAGCCGGCTTTCAGCAGCTTGGACGCCACGTAGCCCTCGTGGATGGTGTACTGGCCGGAGCCGAAGATAGACAGGCCATTCGGCCCTTTTTCCTTCATCGCCCAGCGCATCTTTTCTTCCATCACGTCGAGCGCCTGCTCCCAACTGACCGGCTGGAACTTGCCCTTCTTGTCGAACTTGCCGTCGGTCATGCGCAACAGCGGCTGGGTCAGGCGGTCGGCGCCATAAATGATCTTGCCGTTGAAGTAGCCCTTGATGCAGTTCAGGCCGCGGTTCACCGGCGCGTCCGGATCGCCCTTGGTAGCGACGATGCGACCGCCCTTGGTGGCCACCATGATGCCGCAGCCGGTGCCGCAGAACCGGCATACCGACTTGTCCCACTGCCAGCCCTTTTCCAGCTCTTTGGCGGCAGCTTCGGCCAGCTTGCTAATGGGCAAGCTCATGGTGGTGGCCGTAACGCTGGCGACGGCGGTTTTGAGAAATTCGCGACGGTTTACTGACATGGAGGTCTCCTTAAAGTCAGGAAGGAATTCATTGGCAAACATTGAGGCCGGGCAAATCGGCGATCTCGGGCGGCAACTCGGGCAGCACCTCGTCGTCTTCCTCGAAGTAATGGAAGACCATCTCGGCCATCAGCACGCCCGGCACGGCCTGGATCTGGCGCAAGCCGTCGGCTTCGGCACGCACCTTGTCGGCTTCCAGCACCACCACCAGGCGGCCGACCGGGTCTTGCTGGTGCACTTCCACCCCCGGCAGCGCATTGAGCTCGGCCGCCACCCCCGGCAGGTTTTCCGGGCGAGCCATGACGAGAATTCCTGATAGATTCATTAGCAGACCTCCTTTATCTGAATTTCAGGGATATTCTGATAGCTCAGTCCTGAATATGCCTTGATGCAGATCAAGTTTCCTTGCAGGCCTATCCTGCATGATCCTGCCAGCACGGAGAACAGGCATGCACGCGCGTCAGACTGCTGTTGATACCAGACCATCCCGCCGCGCCAAAGAAACCACGGCCAGGAAAACCGCGATTGCGGCACGCCAGGGCATGGGACGCATCGCGCGATGAACCCGCAGTCTGGACTTTCATTTGAGCAGGCGCCTCCGTTCTCGCTGCCGCTGCGGTTTTTTCTGACCGCGCCGCTGTTTTTGCTCGCCGCCGCAGTCTTGATCATGCTGGCGCCCGAGGCATTGGCCTCGCGCTGGACGCCGCCATCGCTTGCCCTCACCCATGCACTTACCCTGGGTTTCCTCACACTGACAATGCTGGGGGCGCTGATGCAGATGCTGCCGGTGGCGGCGGGCGCCCCCCTGCCTTTTGTCCGCTGGGTGGCGCGGCTCAGCCACCTGCCGCTCACGCTGGGAACCGCCGCCCTGATGACCGGCTTTCTGACTGCCGAACCGATCGCTTTCGGTGTCGGCATCTTCTTGCTCGGTGGCGGCTTCACGGTGTTTCTCGTGGCTGCCACCATCAGCCTCGCGCGCGCCGCGTCCAACGTCACAGTAGCGGGCATGCGACTCGCAAGTATTGGCCTGGCCATCACCCTTCTGCTCGGGCTGGCGCTCACCCTGTTGCGCGCCGGCTGGTGGGCTCCCCCCGCAGCCGAGGCTGCGATTGCTGCGCATGTGGCCTTCGGCCTGCTCGGCTGGGTGCTGCTGCTGGTGATCGGCGTCGCCTACCAGGTGGTGCCGATGTTCCAGATCACCCCGCCATATCCGCCACGCCTGAGTCGCTGGCAGGCTGGCATGCTGTTTGGCTTGCTGCTGCTCCATGCCGCCACACCCTTGCTGCCGCAAGCTGCCGCCCTGCTCGTCGACGCCGTTCTCGCCGCCGGCATCCTGCTGTTCGCCATGACCACCCTGCGCCTGCAATCGCGGCGGCGCAGAAAACTGCCCGATGTCACCCTGGATTACTGGCGCCTCGGCATGGCCAGTCTGATCGCCAGCGTGGTGGTCTGGGCAGTTGCGCAACTATGGCCGGCCTGGGCGGACAGCGACGCCTACCCGCTGCTGCTGGGCGTGCTGTTCATCGGCGGCTTCGCGGTCAGCGTGGTGAGCGGCATGCTCTACAAGATCGTGCCCTTCCTCGCCTGGTTTCACTTGCAGGCGCAGTTGCAGGCGCGCGCGGGCAGCATCCCCACCATGAAGGACATGATCGCGGAACGCTGGATACGCGCGCAGTTTCGCCTGCATCTCACAGCCTGCATGCTGCTGGCCTGCGCCA
>JBGSZD010000064.1:0-5796 GCA_041750575.1 Thiobacillus sp.
TTGTTACAGATATTGTCGGTCTCGGTTTTCGAGAAAACCCTTATTTCATGCGCCCTGCAGCCAGACACCACCAGAAGCATTCCGCTGCCACCAGATAACCAACTGATTTTGTTTGATTTTTAACCGGACACTACTGATATAGCATCGCTGGAACAAACAGCCAGCCCGGGCCAACTTCAGGCGCGCGCGAGTTCCGTCACCAGTTTTCGAACTGGCGCGGGCAAGGCGGCGTTCAGGGCATCGTCGGGGAGAAGCCAGACCTGGCCGGGCGGAGTAGAGCGACGTGGGGCGAGCTGCAATTGAACAGGATGGATGTGCAGTTTGAAGTGCGTGAAGCTGTGGCTGAGCCGCGGCAATGCCTGTTGCGCTTGGGGAGTGAAACCCAAATGTTCGCGGCAGTGCGCAGCCGGATCATCGTCGACCGGGAGTTCTGGCAGGCTCCACATGCCACCCCAGATGCCGCGCGAAGGCCGCTTTTCCAGCATCAGTTCACCACGGTCCAGTAGCAGCAGCATCTGAACCTGCCTTTCGGGCAATATTTTTTTGGGGCGCGACGCGGGAAGTTCAGCGGTGCGATGCTGGAGATGCGCGACGCAGTCGGCGTTGACCGGGCAATCCGCGCAGTCTGGCCGGGTGCGGGTGCAGACGAGTGCACCGAGATCCATCATGCCCTGGGTGTAGGGTTCAATAGCGGTATGTGGGAGGCGCGATTCCGCCAGTTGCCACAGTCCGCCTTCCACTTGCTTGTTGCCCGGCCAGCCGGCGATTCCCCCGTGGCGCGCCAGCACGCGCTTGACGTTGCCGTCGAGGATGGCGCAACGCTTGCCAAACGCCAGTGCCGCGATGGCGGCGGCGGTGGATCGTCCCACCCCCGGCAGTTGCGCGATGGCGTCGAGCGTGGACGGGAAAGCTCCGTGGTGATGTGCAGCGATGGCGCGCGCGGCGGCGTGCAGATTGCGGGCGCGGCTGTAATACCCGAGGCCGCTCCACAGGGCGAGGACAACGTCCTCGTGCGCGGCGGCCAGTGCGGGCAGGTCGGGAAAGCGTGCCACGAAGCGTTCGAAATAGGGAATGACAGTAGCGACCTGGGTCTGCTGCAGCATGATCTCGGACAGCCAGATGCGATAGGGATCGCGGCTAAGTTGCCAAGGTAAGGCATGGCGACCGTGGCTTTGTTGCCAGTGGATGATGCGGGAGGCGAACGATTTCACCCCGACAGGGTAGCACCCTGTCGGGGGACAGGCACCCTGGCTAGGGCAGGGGTAAAAGGGTGATTCAACCGGCCGGCTTGAGAATCAGGCGTAGCCGAGTTTCTGCCGGAACAGGTTCATCAGCTTGCCGAACGCCGATTCGGTAATCGATTTGCGCTCGACCATGACCGCCTCGCCTTTGCGCAACTTGTCCGCCAGTCGATGCAGCCCGATGGAGAAGCTGTTCATGCCATCCTGATCCGAGAACAGGTAGGTGTTCTTGACGCCGCTGACCCAGCCGAGACGCGCCCAGCGGAAGGTGCCGTCTTCGTAATGGAACTCCACCCAGTCGCCCTTGTTCAGGGCGCGGGCGCGCAGGGTAAAGTCGTCTTCGAATTCCGGCACGGCAGGCTCGGTGTCGGCAGCTGCTGCGGGAGTGGTTTCGACGGGGGCCGCAGGCGTTTCAGGCAGCGCCGTCAGTTCCGCGATTTCTTCCGGAGCGATCTCGGGCAAGGGCACAGGTTGTGCGTTGGGCCGCACCGCGTTGGCGTGCAGGATGACCAGGGTGGCGAAGAAACGGTCGGCCAGTTTTTGCGGCAGATCGATCTCGGCCACGCCTTCGCGCAGGCGCTTCAGTAGCCCCGGCAGAATACGCACCAGCATCAGTCGTGCATCCATATCGGCCTTGGGCAGGACGCTCCAGGCCAGTTCGCGCATGGTTTCGACATGGCTGTTGAAGTGCGCGCCCTGTTCGCCCTCATTGATGTAGTCCTGACTCAACAGTTGTGCCCAGTCGCGACGCAGAAATTCGCGTACGGTTTCCGCCACCGGTTGGTCCTTGAGCGCGCGGTTGATGAAATCATGCACGACGACGGGTGCGAGTTCAGTGCGTTCGGCCTGTTTGATCTCGGCGATGTCCTGCTGCAGGCTCACGTCGACTGTTTCCTCCACGGATTCCTCCAGTGCGGCGCACATCGTTTCCAGTTCGGCGGCAGCGGCATCGAAAACCGCAACGTCCTGCTCGAAATTGTCGAGCACACGGCTAACCACCAGGGAAATGGCTTCAAGCCGCGCATTGCCGGACTCATTGTCGGGCAGATGAACGGACAGCGTAGCGATGGCGTCCAGCATGCGGCGCACTGGGTGGCGCGCCTGCGAGAAGAAGTTGCGGTCCAGCATGGCCGCCTTCAACACGGGAATTTGCAGGCGTGCAATTTGTGCCTTCAGACGGTCCGGCAGGGCGGTCTCGTCGAAGACCACATCGAACAGCATCGCCACCGCATCCACCAGCACGGCATCGAGCGGACTTGCTGCCTGCATGACCGGGCTTTGCTGCAAGCTGCGCAGCACGTTCTGAATTGAGGCGGCTTCCAGCATCGGTAGCTCGAAGCGAGTACCGCCGGGCAGCATCATGGCGCCCATCTGCAACTGGCTGAGCGAGTCGAGCAGGCTGAACCCGCCGTAACCCAATGCGCCGCCGCCGTTTCCGCCCATGCCGCCGGATGCCTGGCCGCCTGAGCCCGCCAGTTTCTCGAACAGTTTGAACATGTCGCCACCGGCGGGGCCAGCTGCCGATGCTGGCCCGGCAGACGAAGCGCCATGATGGCCAGCGCTTTTTCTGCCGACTTTGAGATCGGACAGGATGCCGCGGTCGACCAGATAGCGGTTGATCGACTGATAGATTTGCGCGAGTTCGGTGGTCAGCACCAGATCGAACTGGTTCAGCAGCACGATTCGCACATGCTGCTCGATCTGCATGCGGGCGATGCCATCCAGTAGCGCTTCGCAGAGTGCGCGCGGTCCCAGCGGGTTGTCGTTTTCGGCCAGATCGGAACGGCCCATCAGGTGGGCGATGCGGGCATCCAGCGCAACCAGTTCTTCGGCGCTGTTATAGCGCAGGCGAGAGGTAGCCTTGTCGACCGCGAGCGTGATCTCGAAATCCTGATCGCCGACCAGCGACAATTCGTTCAGTTCAGTCGAGGCCGGCTTGTCGCGGTTGAGGCTGAAGTCGTTGAAAGCCTGGCAATAGGCATCCTTGCAGGCGCTCAGCAACTCGTTGGCCTGCTTGTTGAGGATGCCCTGGGCGCCGTAATAAGTGTTGCGCGTGTCCATCAACGGCGAGCGGTCGGCCATCGCCAGCAGGGTGTTTTCCATGGCTTCGGTTTGCCGCGTGAGCACGCGGGTCGCGCCTTCGATCAGCAGATCGCGGCAACCGTTCAGCACGCCCAGGGTTTCGGCCGAGGCTTGCGCGCGGCGCGAACGCTCGAATTGATTGATGTTGATTACGACTGACTTGTCAGACATCTCAGGCTCCATAAGAACACCTCACGGTATCCGCGATTGGCCGACCAGGGAACGAGGGAATAGGCATGACCGGAGTGCTGACCGGCGGTCCCGCTGTCTCGAACGTCACGAAGGAACGATTCGAGATCGGAAACTTTGCGTCCCCGCCTCGCGGCGGGTTTGCCCTGTTCGGTGGTCGGCCGCTACGTCCGGATTGGACGCACAACCGCACAACTGAACTATCGGATGTGGGTGGGCGGAACTTGAGCCCCGGCTAAAAATTTAGCCGTAGGCAGGCAGGAGTTGTGTTTTGAGACGCAGCATGGCTTTGCGGGTGAGCGATAGCTCGGGGATGCTCGCGTGGCCAGCGCGGATTTCCGCAGCAAGCCGTTCGCAATCCAGCGAAAACCGCTGTTCGCCTTCGCTGTCGCAAAACAGCAAAAAGCCGTGGACGCCGACCCAGGCCACGCGCGCAGTCGCCAGGCCCTCGAAGGGCGGGTCGAAATCCACCCAGTCGCCTTCGAGCAATTGCTCGGCCTGTTGCAGAAAGGTGTCATGTTCGGGCGGCGCTTCCAGACGCTGGGCAAGCGTCTGGATATCTTCCTGCGATAGATGCCGGGGTTTGAATGTGCTGACCAGAGC
The DNA here is from genome assembly GCA_041750575.1 of Thiobacillus sp. Taxonomy (GTDB): domain Bacteria; phylum Pseudomonadota; class Gammaproteobacteria; order Burkholderiales; family Thiobacillaceae; genus Thiobacillus. Next base: position 4,116 of record JBGSZD010000064.1, read on the forward strand.
CTCCTGCTGACCCACGGCGGGCCGGACCCAGCATTCCTGGGTGGCGGTGATGGCGCCGAAAAAGTCCTTCAGTTGCGCAGGCTCGGCGCCTTGCGCCAGCAAGCCGAAACGCAGCTCGGCATTGATGCGCGGAATCGATTGCAGGCGGGCTTCACGCGTCTCGTCGTCTTCCGGAGGCAGCAGGCTGAGAAAGAGCTGCAACAATGTCATGCAGGCTGCGCGCCAGTTTGGTCCTTCGCCGGCTTCCGCCACATACAGCGAGGCCATGTAGGGCACCCAGGCGGCCTCCAGCCGCCGTAGCACCGATTCCGGGGCGGGATGGCGCGCGGTGAGATCCTGCAGGTTTTCCAGCGCCAGCAGCGTACCGAGCTCATGACGCTCGATCTGTTCGAGGTTGGTGACTTCGTCGGCCAGTTCCGCCTCTGTGCGCGCATTTTCGTCGTCCAGCCAGGCGGTGAGCAAGCCTTGCGCCTGGGCAAACCCCTCGGTGGGATGGTCGGGGTCGCGAATGACATGCTCGCAAGCGGCTTCGACCTGTTGCAGGGCCTGGGCGTGCGCGGGGTTGTGCTCGGGAAAGCGGCGCGAGTACAGGCCGAGCAGGTCGATCAGCTGCCGAGCGGGGTGGAGATCGTCGCTGAAAAAATCGGGCGAACCGAGGGCGGCGCGCAGGGTCGGGATTTGCAGCTGGGTAATGGCGGATTTGTAGTGGGACGAGATATCCGGGTCGTCAAGAATGAACTCGTACAAACCCGCCACGGCGTCCAGAACGGCAAGGTCGAATTGTCCCGCATCGGTCTGGCGGGCGCCCTGCTGCAATTGCCGCAACACCAGCGCTGAGTCGGCTGATCCCGGCTCTTGCGGCAGATGGCTCTGCCAGTAGGCCAGGCTGTCGAGAAAACTCGGCAGCGGGGCGGAAAAGGTTGTGCCACCCGTGGGTGCAGTCCCACCAGCAGGGGTGAAACCGCCGCCCTCTGGTGCGAAATTGCCGCCAGCCGATATCGTGTTCGTGTGGGCTGGTTGTGCCGCCAGAGACTGGATGTGCGCCAGGATTTCCTCGCCGCCATCCGGCGTGGTTTTACGAGGCGAGGATCCCGGGACTGCCCGCACCACGGTGCGTTCTTCCACGCCTTGCGTGTTGAGATATTTGCCGAGCGCGCTGTAAGTCGTTTTCAGCGTTTCGCGCAGGGATGTGGTCGAGTTTTGCAGCAGCAGGGTTCCGGCTTTAGGATCGAAATCCAGCGAATCCAGGGCGCGCGTCAGGGCGCGCACAACGGACAGCGGCGCATACATGTCAACACCGCCTGGTTTGCCCTTTACGTCTGCCCACAGGGTTTGCAAGCGACTGAACAGCAACAGCATTTCCGGACGCAGGGCGTCGGTCAGTTGCGCAGTGGTTTTGTCTTCGGCCAACTGCCGCCCCAGCGTGTTGTCGTCTACCAGCGCAAGCACGGTCGGCTGGTTGCCGGAGACCGGCGCGAACATGTCGGGGCGGGCGAGTTGCAGACGAAATTGATCGGCAAATGCCGTGGACATCTTGTCTGGATCAGTAGTGTCCGGTTAAAAATCAAACAAAATCAGTTGGTTATCTGGTGGCAGCGGAATGCTTCTGGTGGTGTCTGGCTGCAGGGCGCATGAAATAAGGGTTTTCTCGAAAACCGAGACCGACAATATCTGTAACAAA
>JBGSZD010000065.1:0-6580 GCA_041750575.1 Thiobacillus sp.
GGCGGCTACAAGGTGCAGGGGCGCGAGGATACTGCCGCCGCGCAATTGATCGCCGATGCGCGCGCGCTGGAAGCAGCCGGCGCCGGGTTGGTCGTGCTGGAGATGGTGCCGGCCGCGCTAGCCAAAGCCGTGACCGAGGCACTGACGATTCCTACCATCGGCATCGGCGCCGGCGTGGATTGTTCCGGTCAGGTGCTGGTGCTGTACGACGTGCTGGGCCTGGTTCCGCGCGCGCCGAAATTCTCGAAGAACTTTCTGGCCGGCACGGACGGCGTTGAGGCAGCCGCACGCGCGTACGTCGCGGCGGTGAAGGACGGCAGCTTCCCCGCCGCCGAACACAGTTTCTGATGCAGATCGTCCATACCGCTGCCGACCTGCGCGCCGCGCTCGCCGGTGCGCGCGACACCGCCTTTGTACCGACCATGGGCAACTTGCACGCCGGGCATGTGTCCTTGGTCGAACTCGCCAGGCAACATGGCGGCCCGGTGGTCGCGAGCATTTTCGTCAATCCGTTGCAGTTCGGCGCAGGCGAGGATTTCGAACGTTATCCGCGCACGCTGGCAACCGATTGCGAGAAGCTCGCCGCCGCCGGTTGCGATCTGGTGTTCGCGCCCGACGTGGCCGAGATGTACCCAACGCCTCAGACCTACACCGTGCGGGTACCCGAGTCTCTGGCGAACGATCTGTGCGACGCATTCCGGCCCGGCCACTTCGACGGCGTGGCGACGGTGGTGCTGAAGCTGTTCAATCTGGTGCAACCACGCGTGGCGGTGTTCGGCAAGAAGGATTTCCAGCAGTTGTTCGTCATTCGTGAACTGGTGCGGCAGTTCAATCTGCCGATCGACATCGTGGCGGGCGACACCCTGCGCGAGGCCGACGGACTGGCGATGAGTTCGCGCAACGGCTACCTTGACGCCTCCGAACGCGTCCAGGCCGCGCAGTTGCATCAGGCTCTGGTCGACATCGTCACCGCCGTTCAGACGGGCGAGCGCGATGTCGATACCCTGTGCGCCAAGGCCCGTCGCCATCTGAACATGGCGGGCTGGCGCGTGGACTATATCGCGTTGCGCGATGCCGCGACCCTGCAGACACCCACGTCCGACAGCGCCCGGCTGGTCGTGCTCGGCGCGGCCTGGATGGGCAAAACCCGGCTGATCGACAACCTCGATTTCATCCCGCCGGCCTGGGCCTGATCCTGCCCCTCTACGACCACGCGTGATCGCGGTGCACCCATACACACGCTTAATTCTGGTTCTATCGTTTCTCGGCCTGCTGCTGGCGATCTTCGAATTGTTCGGTCTGCGCAGCCATTTCAGTCTGGCTTACCTGCATCGAATACTGGCCGACAATCCGCTTGGTGGACTGCTCGTATTTATCCTGGTATTCGCTCTGGGCAACCTGGTGCAGATCCCCGGATGGATTTTCCTGGCGGCGGCCGTGCTCGCCCTGGGACGAACCTGGGGCGGGATCGCGACCTATGCCGCCGCCATCCTCTCGTGCAGCGTCACGTTCTTTTCCATCCGGCTGGTGGGCGGCAGCGCGCTGCGCAACCTGAATGGCAAATTTGCGACGCGGCTGCTAAGCCAGCTCGATGCCCATCCGATCAGAAACATCGTTTTGCTGAGGATACTGTTCCAGACCGTTCCGGTACTCAATTACGCGCTCGCCCTGTCGGGCGTCCGCTTTCGCGACTATCTCATCGGCACCCTGCTCGGCCTCCCGCTTCCTATCGCGCTCTACTGCCTGTTTTTCGATTATCTGGCCATGCAGTTGCACCTGCATTGACGTCTCGGCCGCTTGGGCGTCGTGTGGCCTGCGGGTATAATGACACTCCATCTTTTTGTGAGGGCACCGTCATGCAAAGAACGATGCTCAAGTCCAAGCTCCACCGGGCGACCGTCACACATTCCGAGCTGCATTACGAAGGCTCGTGCGCCATCGACGAAACCCTGCTGGACGCGGCCAATATCCACGAATACGAGCAGATCCAGATCTACAACATCACCAATGGCGAGCGTTTCACGACGTACGCCATTCGTGCCGCGCGCGATTCCGGCATCATCTCGGTGAACGGCGCCGCCGCGCACAAGGCCAATCCGGGCGACCTCGTCATCATCGCGACCTACGCGGTCTACAACGAGCTGGAACTGGCGCGCTACGCACCAGAACTGGTGTACGTGGACGCAAACAATCGCATCATGGGCACACGCCAGGCGATCCCGGTGCAGGCCGCGTAAGCTTTCATACACGCTTACACGCCAACAAAAAGGCCGGGGAAAACCCCGGCCTTTTTGTTGGCCGCGCCCTTGAGGGGCGCGTGTTCTGCAGCTTGCTTACTTCTTGGCGCCGGTGACTTCGATTTCGACGCGGCGATTGGGCGCAAGACAGGTCTTCAGCGCGTCCTTGGCCAGATTCATGTCGCAGTCGACGACCGGCTTGGTATCACCCATGCCCGAAGAGGTGAAGGTCTTGGCTTTCACGCCCTTGCTCTTGAGGTAGGCCGAAACGGCTTTGGCGCGCGCCAGCGACAGCTTCTGGTTGGCGGCGGCCTTGCCCATCTTGTCGGCGTGGCCGGTGACCTTGATCGTATCGACGGCGCCGAAGGCCTTGATCTTGGCAACCAGATCGTCGAGCTGGGCACGGCCTTCCGTGGTCAGGTCCTTGATGGACGATTTGCCGGTTTTGAACAGAGCGTCGCCGCCGATGCTCAGGGTGGAAGCCGCACCGGCTTGCACGGCGAAGCTCGCGGGTGCAGCAGGCGCCTTAGTAACGGCAGTAGCGACTGTTGCTGCAGGCGTCGGGGCATAGGCAGCAGCAGGCTGAGCGGCACCCGGCATGCTGGGAATCATGTTGAACGGGAACGGCGTAGCGCCAGGTACTGCGCCACCTTGACCGCCAGTCAAATTAGGCAGGCTGGGCAGGCCGGGAATGATGTTCAACACGTTGCCGTAGGTGCTGGGATCCAGCAGGTTGATCGGCAATTCGAGCGGAGCGCGGGGCTGAATGGAAACGATCGGCTGGCTCGGATACATGAACGTGCCCCAAGTAGAGTTGGCGCCGCCAACCAGCTGCGGGTTGACCAAGCTACCCATCATGCTGCCGTAAAGCTGGGGATTCATGGGGGCGAACATCAGCGACATGCCGCGCGGATCGGTCGGCATCATCATGAATTTCATGTAGAGGTTGGGGTCCAGCATTTTCATGCTGGACCGCATCAGGCGCTGATCCATCGGCAGCATCATCCAGCCCATGATCTTGCTCGGGTTGGTCATGCTGTTGATCATTTTCGTGTACCACATCGGATCCAGCATCGCGGTGGCCCAGCGGGCATAGATCGCCGGGTCCATCATGAACTGGGAATAATTGCCAACGGCCCCAGGTTGCAACATGGTAGTCATCATGTGCAGCCAGTTACCTGGCTCGAGCCCGGCATCGGCCATCGCCGCCACCATGGAGGGATCGGTCATGGCGTTGAACCAATATGCGAACACCTGCGGATCCTTGAAGGCCTGGGAGTTCTTGGTGAAATCGGCCATTTGCGCCACCCACTGGTCGGCATTTCTGGAGGCCGGCGGGACAACGGCTTCAGGAGCCATGCCGTAGGCACCCGGGACGACAGGCTGGCTTGCAGGTGCCGCAGGCGTCTGGGCGAACAGCGGTGCGCAGACCAGGTAAGCGGCAACTGCCACTGCGAGTTGTTTGATTTGCATCGTATGCTCCAATGGAATAAAGGGAAACCGGGTTTACATCGTGTACCTGCGGGGCATATCGGCATAAAAAGCCCTAATCGCCACACACGCAAAATATTAGTATCTGATTATATATCAACCCGCCCGTCGTAAGCTTTTCAAGCACACAGGGCGACCTATCGGCCGCCCTGTGTGTTGCTAATAAACGACAAGTGTGTCCCTTATGCCAAATTTGGTGCCGCCAGCTTCCAGATCTCGCGGTTGTATTCCGCCATGGTGCGGTCGGTGGAAAAGAAGCCGGACGACGCGGTATTGAGAATGCTCATCCGCGTCCAGCTCGCCTGATCGTGCCAGGCCATCGATACCCGATGCTGGGCGTCGACATAGCCGCGGAAGTCGGCCAGCGTCATCCACGGGTCGTGCGGACTCAGGATCGCACCGAGGATCATGTCGAAAATACCCGGCTCGCACGCGTTGAAATGCCCCGAGGCGATCAGCTCGATCACCTCCCGCAGTTCGTGATCCTGCTCCAGATAGACTTGCGGGCGGTAATGCCCGCGCAGCGCCTCGACCTCGTCGGCGTGCAGGCCGAACAGGAAGAAATTGTCCTCACCCACCGCATCCAGAATTTCGATGTTGGCGCCGTCGTAGGTGCCGATGGTGGCGGCGCCATTCATCATGAATTTCATGTTGCCGGTGCCGGACGCTTCCTTGCCCGCGGTTGAAATCTGTTCCGACAGATCGGTAGCCGGCGCGATGATTTCCATGCTGGATACACGATAGTTGGGCAGGAAAGCCACTTTCAGGCGGCCGTCGACGTCGGGATCGCTATTCACCACCTCGGCCACGCTGTTGATGAGCTTGATGATGCGCTTGGCCATCACGTAGCCCGGCGCCGCCTTGCCACCGATCAGCACGCAGCGGTCGGCCCAGCCGTCCAGACGGCCGTGCTTGATGCGGTTGTACAGGTGAATCACGTGCAGCACATTGAGCAACTGCCGCTTGTATTCGTGGATGCGCTTGACCTGGACGTCGAACAGCGCGTCCGGGTTGAAGTCGACGCTGCATTCGGCCTTGACCAGCGCGGCGAGCCGTTCCTTGTTGGCACGCTTCACCGCGCGCCAGTCGGTGTGGAATTTCTTGTTCTTCACAGCGGCGAACGGTTTCAGCTTTTCCAGCTGCGACAGGTCGGCCACCCAGCCGTCGCCGATTTTCGAGCTGATCAAGGTACTCATGCCGGGGTTGGCGTGCGCCACCCAGCGGCGCGGCGTGACCCCGTTGGTCTTGTTGTTGAACTTGCCCGGCCACAGGTCGACGAAATCGCGGAACAGGCCTTCCTTCAAAAGCTTGGAGTGAAGCGCAGCGACGCCGTTGACCGAGAAGCTGCCGACGATGGCCAGCCAGGCCATCCGCACCTGCCGCATGTGGCCTTCCTCGATGATCGACATCCTTCGCTGGCGCTCGCTGTCGCCCGGCCATTTCATCGACACCTCGCGCAGAAAGCGGGCATTAATCTCGTAAATGATTTCGAGCGGGCGCGGCAGCAGGCGCTCGAACAGCGCCACCGGCCAACGCTCCAGCGCCTCGGGCAGCAGGGTATGGTTGGTGTAGGCCATGCACTGCGTGGTGATCGCCCACGCCGCGTCCCAGCTCATGCCCTCCAGGTCCACCAGGATGCGCATCAGTTCGGCCACCGCGATAGTCGGATGCGTGTCGTTCATCTGGAACACGTTGTGCTGGGCAAATGTCGTGAGGTCACTGTTGCCCGCCGCACGCCACTGGCGCAGCGCGTCCTGCAGGCTGGCCGACGCCAGGAAATACTGCTGGCGCAGGCGCAATTCCTTACCGTTCTCGCTGCTGTCGTTGGGATACAGCACCATCGAGATGTGCTCGGCGTGGTTCTTCGCCTGCACCGCTTCGGAGTAGCTGCCGGCGTTGAATTCGTTGAGGTTGAATTCATCGGTGGCAGCGGCTTTCCATAGTCGCAGCGTGTTCACCGCATGGTTGCGATAACCGGTGATCGGCATGTCGAAGGGAATCGCCAGCACGTCGCTGGTGTTGGCCCAGCGCACACGCTCGGCCCCGCTCTTGTCGTGGTAATGCTCGGTATGGCCGCCGAAAGGTACGCGGCAGGTGAACTCGGAACGCTCGACTTCCCACGGGTTGCCGTCGCGCAGCCAGTTGTCGGGGTCTTCCTTCTGGTAGCCGTTTTCGATGTGCTGACGAAACATGCCGTATTCGTAGTGAATGCCGTAGCCCATCACCGGCAGATTAAGCGTGGCGCAGCTGTCCATGAAACACGCGGCGAGCCGGCCCAGACCGCCGTTGCCGAGGCCCGCATCGGGTTCTTCTTCAGCCACGTCTTCCAGGGTTTGCGAAAAACCCTGCAAGGCGTTGCGCGACGCCTCGTCCAGCCCCAGGTTCAGCACATGGTTGGACAGTGCACGACCAATCAGGAACTCCAGCGACAGATAGTAGGCGCGCCGATTGCCCTCCACGTCGCGGCGAGCATAGGTGTTCATCCAGTCAGTCATGATGCGATCGCGCAGCGTCCACGCCAGCGCCTGATACGTGTAGACCGGTGGGCAGCCGTGAAAGCGGCCCAGGTGATAGAACTGGTAGCGCTCGAAATCCTGGTTGACCGCTGCGGGATCGCTCGGCAAGGGTTGGAGCATGGGATTGCTGCATCGCTCGGATTTTTTCTTGGGTGGCATGGAATTCCCCTGTAACGTCGAATGGATTTGGAAATCAGCTCAGTAGTGTCCGGTTAAAAATCAAACAAAATCAGTTGGTTATCTGGTGGCAGCGGAATGCTTCTGGTGGTGTCTGGCTGCAGGGCGCATGAAATAAGGGTTTTCTCGAAAACCGAGACCGACAATATCTGTAACAAA
>JBGSZD010000066.1:0-4145 GCA_041750575.1 Thiobacillus sp.
CTGCTGGCACTGGCCTTGCTGATCCAGCTGGCGCTCGGCATCGTCGCGCGCACTACGCCGGGTCTGGACATGTTCTCGGTCGGACTGGGGGTTGCGTCGCTGGGGCTGATGGCGGCCTGGGTGTGGGCGGTGCCCCTGCTAGCCCACGGCGTCGGGCTGGGCATCGAACAGTTGACTGGCTGGTTCGCCGGACTCGCTTCGAGATAGGGCCAGCCAAGGCCAGATAGATTAGAATGCTGCGATTTATCGTGATCAAGCCGGAACAGCGGCGGCGATTTCAATTAAGCGCATTGAAACAAGAAGCGGCGGAACGAACACCATGATTAAAGGAAGCCTGGTTGCGATTGTCACTCCCATGTCGGACGATGGCGCGCTCGACCTCGACGCGCTGCGCAAACTGGTCGACTGGCACATCGCCGAAGGAACGGACGGCATCTGCATCGTCGGCACCACCGGCGAATCGCCCACGGTCAGCTTCGACGAGCACTGCCTGCTGATCCGCACCACGGTCGAACAGGTCGCCGGGAGGGTGCCGGTGATTGCGGGGACCGGCGCGAATTCCACTGCCGAAGCGATCGAACTTACTGAATGCGCCAAGGCCGCAGGCGCACAGGCTGGCCTGTCGGTGGTGCCGTACTACAACAGGCCGACGCAGGAAGGCATCTACCAGCACTACAAAAAGATTGCCGAGTCGGTCGATCTGCCCTTGATTCTCTACAACGTGCCGGGACGCACGGTGGCCGATATGTCCAACGACACCACGCTGCGTCTGGCTGAAGTGCCCGGCATCGTCGGCATCAAGGACGCGACCGGCAGCATGGAGCGCGCGGCCGACCTGCTGCGCCGGGCGCCGAAGGATTTTTCGCTGTACACCGGCGACGACGCTTCGGCGATGCCCTTCCTGCTGCTGGGCGGACACGGCGTGATCTCGGTCACCGCCAACGTGGCGCCGAAACTGATGCACGAGATGTGCGTGGCGGCGTTCGACGGGAACCTGGCGCGTGCGCGCGAACTCAATAATGCGTTGCTGCCCCTGCACAGCAAACTGTTTGTCGAAGCCAACCCGATTCCGGTCAAGTGGGCGTGCGCCGAGTTGGGTCTGATCCCATCCGGTCTGCGCTTGCCGTTGACCCCGCTGTCTGCCGGGCAGCACGAAACCCTGCGCGAGGCTATGCGCCACGCTGGATTGATGTAAAGGACACCTGAATGCGTTTATTGCCCCTGTTTTTGATCGTTGCCATGGCCGCCTCGAGCTGCGGCATCGTGGAATCCAAGAAAATTGATTACAAATCGGCCGGCAAGCTGCCGACACTGGAAGTGCCGCCCGATCTCACCGCGCCGACCGGCGACAACCGCTACGCGATTCCCGATACCCAGGGCAGCGGCACCGCGACACTGTCGACCTACAGCCAGGAGCGCAAGACCGCGCCGACGGCATCGACCACGCTGCTGCCTGCGCAGGACAAGGCGCGCATCGAGCGCGCGGGTACGCAGCGCTGGCTGGTGGTGCAGGCGACCCCGCAAGAGGTGTGGCCGATGATCAAGGATTTCTGGCAGGAGACCGGTTTCCTTGTCAATCTGGAATCGCCGGAAACCGGCGTGATCGAAACCGACTGGGCGGAAAACCGCGCCAACATTCCGCAGGATGTGATACGCCGCACGATCGGCAAGGTAATCGACGGCTTGTATTCCACCGCCGAGCGCGACAAGTTTCGCACCCGTATCGAGGCAGGCAAAGACGGCACCGAAATCTACATCAGCCACCGCGGCATGATGGAAGTCTATGCCACCGAGGGCAAGGACAAGACCGTGTGGCAGCCGCGTCCGGCCGATCCCGAACTTGAGGCCGAAATGCTGCGTCGGCTGATGCTGCGCTTCGGCGTGGAAGAGAAACGCGCCGAGAGCTTGCTGGCCAAGCAGCAGACGCCGGAACAGGCGCGCATCGTCAAGGATGGCGGCGCACCGGCACTGGAAATGGACGAAAGCTTCGATCGTGCCTGGCGTCGTGTTGGTCTGGCGCTGGATCGCGTCGGCTTCGCGGTGGAAGACCGCGATCGCTCCAAAGGCGTGTATTTCGTGCGCTACATCGATCCCGAGATCGACAACGACAGCAAGCGTGACGAAGGTCTGTTCGCCAAAATGGCCTTCTGGCGCAGCAAGAAAGACCAGTCCTCGCCGCAGTTGCAGATTGTGGTGAACGAGGCGGGCGAGAAGAGCCGGGTGAATGTGTCGGGCGCCGACGGCAAGCCGGTCGACGCCAGCACGCAGAACCGCATCATCAACCTGCTGCACAAAGAATTGAAGTGACTCGGGGCCGGGTGTAATGCAGGCGAGGGCGTAATGCGGTTCGCCAGCCTCGGCAGCGGCAGCGAAGGCAACGGCCTGGTGGTCGAGGCCGGGTCGACCCGGGTGCTGATGGACTGTGGTTTCGGGCTGGCCGACTGTATTGCCCGGCTGACACGGCTGGGTTTGCAGGCTTCCGATCTGGCTGGCATCGTCGTCACCCACGAACACAGCGATCACATCGGCGGGGTGGGGCGGCTGGCGCGCAAGCACAAGCTGCCGGTCTGGCTCACCGCCGGAACGCTGGCGATGGCGCAGGATCTCGACGGCGTGGCGGTGCGGGTGATCGACAGCCACGCGGTGTTTGCAGTGGACGGGCTGGACATCCAGCCTTACCCGGTGCCGCACGATGCGCGCGAGCCGGTGCAGTTCGTGTTCGGCGACGGCAACCGCAAGCTCGGGGTGCTGACCGATGCGGGATGCAGCACGCCGCACATCGAGGCGATGCTGGCCGGCGTCGACGCGCTGGTGCTGGAATGCAACCACGACGCGACGATGCTGGAAAACGGGCCGTACCCCGCGAGCCTGAAACGGCGCGTGGGGGGGCGATTTGGCCATCTGGAAAACGGCCAGTCGGCGGCCTTGCTGGATACGCTCAAGCACGACAAACTGCAGTGCGTGATGGCGGCGCATGTGTCGCGCAAGAACAATACGGCTGCGCTGGCGCAACGGGCGCTGGCGCAGGTGCTGGATTGCGCGGACGAGGATGTGCGCGTGGCCTGCCAGAACACGGGTTTCGACTGGATCCGGATTTGACCGGCCAAGCATTTAACTGGACAGACTTTGACGACTTTTGCTGAACTCGGGCTCGCCCCCGACATCCTGCGTGCCCTCGACGACCTGGGCTATGCCACGCCGACGCCCATCCAGGAACAGGTGATTCCGCTTGCCCTGCAGGGCGGCGACATTCTCGGCGCGGCGCAGACCGGTACCGGCAAGACAGCGGCGTTCGCGCTGCCGCTGATCCAGCGCATGCTGCCGTTTGCCAACTCCAGTACTTCGCCGGCCAAGCATCCGATCCGCGCGCTGATTCTCACCCCCACGCGCGAACTCGCGATTCAGGTCGAGGAAAGCATCAAGTCGTATTGCAAGCACTTGCCGCTGCGCTCGCTGGTGGTGTACGGCGGGGTCAACATCACCACCCAGATTCCGATCCTGAAAACCGGTATCGAGATTCTGGTGGCCACGCCTGGACGCCTGCTCGACCACGTGCAGAACAAGACGCTGATGCTGACTCAGGTGAATACCCTTGTGCTCGACGAGGCCGACCGCATGCTTGACATGGGTTTCATGCCCGACTTGAAGCGCATCGTCGCACTGTTGCCGGCGCAGCGGGTGAACATGATGTTCTCGGCCACCTTCCCGGAAGAAATCCGCAAGCTCGCCGACAGCATTCTCAACAACCCGACCTTCATCGAGGTGGCGCGCAATGCCACGGCGGTGACGGTCACCCAGGTGGTGCACCCGGTGCACCACGAGCGCAAGCGGCAACTGCTGGCGCATCTGATCAAGAGCCGCGACCTGCGGCAAGTGCTGGTGTTCACGGGTACCAAGCTGGGCTGCAACCGGCTCGCCAACGAACTCAACAAGGTCGGCATCCATGCCGATGCCATTCACGGCGACAAGACGCAGCAGGAGCGCATCAAGGCGCTCGACGCCTTCAAGGCAGGCACCATACGCATCCTGGTGGCCACCGACGTCGCCGCGCGCGGCCTCGACATCGAGGCGCTGCCTTTCGTCGTCAACTACGACCTGCCGCACAACGCCGAGGACTACGTGCACCGCATCGGCCGTACCGGCCG
>JBGSZD010000067.1:0-2434 GCA_041750575.1 Thiobacillus sp.
CAATGCGCCGACCGAGTGGGGCTGGCAGTATATTTTTCCTTCTGGCAGTTATTCAACCGATCCGCGCAGCGGCGCGGAGCGCCGCCATCACCTCGACGAAAAACTGTTGCAGCGGGCGATGAAGCGGGCGGTCCAGGCTTCAGGCCTGGCCAAGCCCGCCACGCCGCACACGCTACGCCATTCATTCGCCACCCATCTGCTGGAAGCCGGCTACGATATCCGCACGGTACAGGAGCTGCTCGGCCATTCGGATGTGTCGACCACGATGATTTATACCCATGTGTTGAACAAAGGCGGGCGCGGGGTGACGAGCCCGCTGGATCGTTGAGTCGACGGCGCGTCGGATCGGCTACAGGAAGCAACTTTCACACTCGATCTTTCTCACGCTCGATTTGGGTATCCAGCCCCGGCAGGAATCCACGCGAGGCGGTTATCGTTAGCTCGGGTGTAAGCTCGAGATGGCCATCCCGAACGTGTACCTTGAGTTTGTGCCCGGGCTGAATGTCGAGCTGACGGCACAACACACGGGGAATGGCGATCTGAAATCTGGCAGATACGATGACGGTCTTCATCTGGTTTTTCTCAAGAATTGCGCTACCGTAGCGCTATCGGCATAGACGTACAACTGCATGACTGAAGACGAAGACTACATGCGCACCGCGCTCGAACTCGCCCGCCAGGGCTGGGAGGCGGGCGAGGTGTCGGTGGGGGCGGTGGTGGTGTGCGGGGGCGAGATCGTCGGCCGCGGATTCAATCAGCCGATTTCGAGCCACGACCCGACGGCGCATGCCGAGGTGATGGCGCTGCGCGATGCGGCGGGTCGGCTGGGCAATTACCGGCTGGTGGGCTGCACCTTGTATGTGACGATGGAGCCGTGCGTGATGTGCGCGGGTGCGCTGCTGCATGCGCGGGTGGCGCGCGTGGTGTACGGCGCGCGCGAATACAAGACCGGGGCGCACGGCAGCATCATCGATGTGTTTGCCGAGCCGCGCCTCAACTACCATTGCGAGATTACCGGTGGCGTGCTGGCAGACGAATGCGCGGCGATGATTTCCGGCTTCTTCGAATCGCGCCGGCAGCAGAAAAAGGAGACGGCGCAATGAGCGGCCTGTTCATCGAAGTGGATATGCGCCTGCAGCAGTTGTATGTGTGGGAACCGTATCCCGACGGCGACATGCTGATCCGCCAGTATCCGGTTTCCACGGCCAGCAATGGCGCGGGGGAAGAATGCGGCAGCTTTTGCACGCCGCGCGGGCGGCACCGCATCGCGGAGAAGATCGGCGCCGGCGCGCCGTTGTGCGCCGCGTTCAAGGCGCGCGAATTGACCGGCGAAATCTGGACGCCCGAAGTGGAGGCCGAGAACCCGGGGCGCGACTGGATCCTTACCCGCATCCTGTGGCTTGAAGGCCTGGAGCCGGGCAAGAACCAGGGCGGCACGGTGGACACCCATGATCGCTACATCTACATCCATGGCACCCACGAAGAACACAAGATCGGCACGCCGGCGTCGCACGGCTGCATCCGCATGAAGAACAAGGACGTGGCCGAGCTGTTCGATCTGGTGGAGGTGGGGACCGAGGTGCGGATCAGCTGAGGCCGGGCTGGGCAGCCCGTCGACAGGCTCAGGGCGAACGGGTTGGGTTTATCGGGCTTGGGTGATGTAGTACGTAACGGTTGGCGTAAATCGTAGTTCGTTCGTGGTGAGCCTGTCGAACCACAATTTGTCAGAATCCAGCGCAGGGCAGCCCTTCGACAGGCTCAGGGCGAACGGGCTGGGTTTATCGGGCTTGGGTGATGTGGTGCGTAACAGTTAGCGTAAATCGTAGTCCGTTCGTGGTGAGCCTGTCGAACCACCTTTCAGCGCAATCGCCGCTGTCTCAATCTGTCGATTTTCCTTTTGCCAACCGCGAAATTTCACCCCAGTCGCCGCGAATCAGTGCCGCTTTCTTGGCGCGGCTCCAGCCTTTGATTTGCCGTTCAAAAGTGAGGGCTTCAATCCGGGTTGGACATGACTGGCTGAAAACCAGTTCGATGGGCAGTCGAGTTGATGTGTAGCCGCCGCACGCACCGGTGGCGTGTTCGCCCATGCGTTGGTCGAGGTTGTCGGTATGTCCGGCGTAGTAGGAGCCGTCGGCGCAGCGAAGCAGGTAGACCCAGAACACGGGTGGCAAAGGCGCGGGCCGGTATGTCCGGCCCGCAGGGATTTACTGCAGCACCACCAGGGTGACGCGGCGGTTTTCGATGCGGCCGGCGCGGGTTTTGTTGTCGGCGATGGGGGCCGATTCGCCGTAGGAAATCAGTAGTGTCCGGTTAAATTGAGCCGCACAGGCTGTGAAGCCACTATCGATGCGGGTTTTGAGCGATTCATGGGTGTCCACGATTTGAATTTCAATTTGCACATTTGCGATGCTTCCGGGTTTGATGAACCTGGAGT
>JBGSZD010000068.1:0-5394 GCA_041750575.1 Thiobacillus sp.
GATCTAGCGCATGCACTTCGGCATGCGGCGTGCCGGCGCGTTCGTGCCAGCCTTCGCCGACGACGCGGCCGTCCTTGACGACGACGCAGCCGACACGCGGGTTGGGTTGGGTGGTGAACAGTCCAAGCGCCGCGAGCTGCAGCGCACGCGCCATGTGGGCATGGTCGGCGACGCTGAAACGTTGGGCGGCGGACATGTCAGGCCTTGTCGATGTCGCGGATGGCGTCGCGGAAATCGTCGACGTCCTGGAAGCTGCGGTATACCGAGGCGAAGCGGATGTAGGCGATCTTGTCGAGCTTCTTCAGCTCGTTCATCACCAGCTCGCCGATTTCGCGCGCGGGCACTTCGCGTTCGCCCAGCGTCAGCAGACGTTGGCGGATACGCGCGACGGCGGCGTCGACGAGTTCGGTGGGCACCGGGCGCTTGTGCAGCGCGCGGCGGAAACCTTCGCGCAATTTTTTCTCGTCGAAGTCCTCGCGCATGCCGTTGGTCTTGACGATCTGCGGCGGCCGCAGCTCGGCGGTTTCCCAGGTGGTGAAGCGCTTGTCGCAGGCGGTGCAGCGACGCCGCCGGCGAATCGCATCCCCTGCCTCATTGACTCGGGAGTCAATGACCTGGGTGTCGAAAGAGCCGCAGAAGGGGCATTTCATTTTGGTGAGCGGTGAGCGGTGAGTGGTGAGTGGTGAGTGGTGAGTGGTGAGTGGCTTTATCCACTTACCACTGACTACTTACCACTTACCCATAAACCGGAAATTTCGCCGTCAATTTCGCCACTTCGCCCTTCACCCGCTCGATCACCGCCTCGTCGGTCGGCGCGTCCAGCACGTCGGCGATCAGGTGGGCGAGCTGTTCGGCTTCCAGTTCCTTGAAGCCGCGCGTGGTCATCGCCGGGGTGCCGAGGCGGATGCCGCTGGTGACGAAGGGCTTTTGCGGATCGTTGGGGATGGAATTCTTGTTGACGGTGATGTGGGCGCGGCCGAGCAGGGCTTCGGCCTCCTTGCCGGTGAGGTTCTTGCTGCGCAGGTCGACCAGGAACACATGGCTTTCGGTACGGCCGGAGATGATGGCCAAGCCGCGCTCGACCAGCACCTTGCACATCACGAGCGCGTTGGCGGCGACCTGCTCCTGATAGTGCTTGAATTCCTTCGATGCGGCTTCCTTGAACGCCACCGCCTTGCCGGCGATGACGTGCATCAGCGGGCCGCCCTGCAGGCCGGGGAAGATCGCCGAGTTGATCGCCTTCTCATGCTCGGCCTTCATCAGGATGATGCCGCCGCGCGGGCCGCGCAGGGTCTTGTGGGTGGTCGAGGTCACCACGTCGGCGTGCGGTACCGGATTGGGGTAGACGCCCGCGGCGATCAAGCCAGCGTAGTGCGCCATGTCGACCATGAAGATCGCGCCGATTTCCTTGGCAACCTTGGCGAAGCGGGCGAAGTCGATGCGTAGCGAGTAGGCGGATGCACCGGCGATGATGAGCTTGGGTTTGTGCTCATGCGCCAGCGCTTCCATCTTGTCGTAGTCGATTTCCTGCTTTTCGTTCAGGCCGTAGGCGACGACGTTGAACCACTTGCCCGACATGTTCAGCGCCATGCCGTGGGTGAGGTGGCCGCCTTCGGCCAGACTCATGCCCATGATGGTGTCGCCGGGCTTGAGGAAGGCCATGAACACCGCCTGGTTGGCCTGCGAACCGGAGTTGGGTTGTACGTTGGCGGCTTCGGCGCCGAACAACGCCTTCACGCGGTCGATCGCCAGCTGCTCGACGATGTCGACGTATTCGCAGCCGCCGTAATAGCGCTTGCCGGGATAGCCTTCGGCGTACTTGTTGGTGAGCTGCGAACCCTGCGCCTGCATTACCGCCGGGCTGGTGTAGTTTTCCGACGCGATCAGCTCGATGTGATCCTGCTGGCGCTGGTCTTCTTTCTGGATCGCCGCCCACAGGTCGGGGTCGGTCTTGGCGAGGGTGTCTTGGCGGTTGAACATGGCAGTAAGGCAGGGCTGGAAAGGCCGCGATTTTAACACGCAGCGGTTTTGGTGGCGGCTCGTATAATCGGCCAAAACCGGAGTGGATCCATGCAAAGACGAGATTTTCTGGCCGGCGCCGGCGTGGCCGCCATGTTGCCGCTGCCCGCAGCGCAGGCTGCGCCCAATGAATTGAATCAGCTGCCCGCCATCCGCTGGCGGCTGGCGTCGAGCTTTCCCAAAAGCCTGGACACCATCTACGGTGCGGCGGAAACCCTGTCCAAGCGTGTGGCCGCTTTAACCGGCGGCAAATTCCAGATTCGCGTCTTCGCCGGCGGCGAACTCGTCCCCGGCCTGCAAGTGCTCGACGCGGTTGGCAATGGCACCGCCGAATGCGGCCACTCGGCGGGCTATTACTACGTTGGCAAGAACATGGCGCTGGCCTTCGATACCGCGGTGCCGTTCGGGTTGACGGCGCGCCAGCAGAACGCCTGGATGTACGCCGGCGGCGGCATCGAGGCGCTGCGCGCGCTCTACGCCAAATACAACGTGCTGCAATTCCCAGGCGGCAACACCGGCACCCAGATGGGCGGCTGGTTCCGCAAGGAGATCAAATCGCTGGCCGATCTGCGTGGCCTGAAAATGCGCATTCCCGGCGTCGGCGGCAAGATCATGGCGCGGCTCGGCGCCGTGCCGCAAACCCTGCCTGGCGGCGACATCTATCCCGCGCTCGAACGCGGTGCGCTTGATGCCGCCGAGTGGGTCGGCCCTTACGACGACGAGAAACTGGGCTTCCACAAAATCGCCCAGCATTATTACTACCCTGGCTGGTGGGAAGGCGGGCCGCAACTGAGTTTCTACGTCAACCAGGTGTCGTGGAAAGCACTACCCGAGCAATACCGCCAGGCCTTCGAAGTCGCCACCGCCGAAGCCAACCAGTTGATGCTCGCGCAATACGATGCCAAGAACCCGCCCGCGCTGCTGCGCCTGGTGGGGCAGGGCGTCAAGCTGCATCCGTATCCCAAGGACGTGATGCTCGCCGCGCGCCGCGCCACCTTCGAACTGTACGAGGAAGAAGCGAAAGCCAACTCCGACTTCGCCGCCATCTACCGGCCCTGGAAAAAATTTCGCGACATCGAATTCCAGTGGTTCAAGGTCAACGAGGCGGCGTATGCGAACTTCAATTACTACGTAAAATGATCCTGACGCATGCTAAAAACTCCCGTTCGGGCTGAGCCTGTCGAAGCCCTGTTCCCACTCGGAGATGCCCTTCGACAAGCTCAGGGCGAACGGTGGGCCTGCATGTTTGAAGAAAATTCAGAGGCAACCATGAACACACTCGACCACCTCATCACCACCTTCGACCTTGGCCTGCGCACCGTCTTCGCCAGCCCACACGCCGGCCGCCCCTATCCCGGCACCGGTCCTGAAGCCGAAATGAGCGAAGCCGAGCGGGCGAAAGCCGCCGCGCTGATGCGCGTCAACCATGTCGGCGAGGTCTGCGCGCAGGCACTCTACGCCGGTCAGGCGCTCACCGCGAAGAACGAGACCGTGCGCGCTGAACTCGAACACGCCGCCCGCGAAGAAACCGACCACCTCGCTTGGTGCGAAACGCGCATCAACGAACTCGGCGGTCGTAAAAGTCTGCTCAACCCGCTGTGGTTCGGAGGCGCGTTCGGTATCGGTGTCGTTGCCGGCCTCTTGGGCGACAAATGGAACCTGGGTTTTCTCGCCGAAACCGAACGTCAGGTCGAAGCGCATCTCGATGGACACCTGCAGCAACTCCCCGAAGCCGATGCCAAAAGCCGCGCCGTTGTCGAGCAGATGAAGGTCGACGAAGCACAGCACGCGCAGACCGCCGTCGATCATGGCGGCGCGCCGTTGCCGATGCCGGTGAAGCAGGCGATGCGCTTTGCCGCCAACGTGATGCGGCAGACCGCCAGCCGAATATAAAGCCACCGATTCCTGCGCAACGGCCTATGATCGAACTACGTTGGGTTTGCTTGTGTTAGCAAGCCCAATCTTCTGAAGCCGTTGCAAGGAGACTCATCATGGCAAAAGGCCAGGTACGTGGAAACAAGGAAGCGAAGAAACCCAAGAAGCCGAAACAGGTTGTGGTTCCGGTGGGATCGTTCATCACTGTCCCCAAAGCAGACAAGCCAACCAAAAACCAGCACTGATTGTCGGAAAGCCGGCATGCGCTAGCTGCCGCCGGATCAAGAGTGAAAAACGCCCGCTTCCGTGAGGAAGCGGGCGTTTTTACATGGCGGGTTTGAATCAATCAGCCAAAGGGTTTCGGCTTCGGCGTGACGTTGGTGGACGGCGGCAGGATCGGCATTTTGAGGTCGGGCTGCTTGCCGGTCAGGGTTTTCAGGAAGGCGACGATGTCGTCGATTTCTTCCATGGTGTAGGCGCGGCCGACCTGCAATTTGCCCATGATGTCCACGGCCTTTTCCAGGGTGTCGGCTTCGCCGTCGTGGAAGTAGGGGTAGGTCATTTCCACGTTGCGCAGGGTGGGTACTTTGAACTTCATGCGGTCGGCGTCCTTGCCGGTGAGGCCGGCAACGCCCTGCGCCTTGTTCTTGGTGTCGTACTCGGCGACCAGGCCCATTTTCTGGAACGAAGTGCCGCCTACAGCCGGGCCGTAATGGCAGGCGGTGCAACCGCTGTCCTTGAACAGCGTGTAGCCGCGCAACTCCATCTTGCTCAGGGCTTTTTTGTCACCTTTCAGCCATTTGTCGAAACGCGAGTCCGGCGTGTTCAGGGTTTCTTCAAACGCGGCGATCGCGTCGGTGACCATGCCGATGCTGATTTCATCCTTGCGGAACACTTGCTGGAATTCCGCCTTGTAGGCGGGAATCGAGTCGAGCACGTCCACGGCCAACTCATGCGTGAATGCCATCTCGCCCGGGTTGGCGATGGGCCCGCCGGCCTGCGCCTTCAGGTCCTTGGCGCGGCCATCCCAGAACTGCGCCAGATTCATGCTGGAGTTGAGCACGGTGGGCGAGTTGATCGGGCCTTGCTGCCAGTTGTGGCCGATCGACGTCTTCAGGTTGTCGGTGCCGCCCATGGACAGATTGTGGCAGGAGTTGCAGGAAATGAAACCGGACAAGGACAGTCGCGGGTCGAAATAGAGCTTCTTGCCCAGTTCCACCATGCCGGGATTCTTGACCTTGCCAGCGGGAACAGGCTGGATCGGTTCGACGGACCAGGCGGTGGCGGGGGCGGCCAAGGCCAGAAGGGCAACAACCAGTTTACGCAAGTGCATAGCGAGATCCTTTTCAAACGTGGGGAACATCAGTAGTGTCCGGTTAAATTGAGCCGCACAGGCTGTGAAGCCACTATCGATGCGGGTTTTGAGCGATTCATGGGTGTCCACGATTTGAATTTCAATTTGCACATTTGCGATGCTTCCGGGTTTGATGAACCTGGAGT
>JBGSZD010000069.1:0-1757 GCA_041750575.1 Thiobacillus sp.
GCCGTCAGGTCGGGGTTCGCCGCCTGCTGGCGGCCGTATTCCGAACTCAGGTCGGCCAGCACCTCGGTGTCGCCGCGCGCCTCGATCCAGCGGGTGCGCAGCGCGGGCAGGCCTTTGCGGATATCGATGCTGGCCGCCGGATCGGTATACGGACCCGAGCAGTCGTAGACAAAAATCGGCGGGTTGGGCTCCGAGCGCGCGCCGGTAGCACCGTTTTCGCCACTGAACATCAAGGGCGTATCGGCCTGGCTGATTTCACGCATCGGCACACGAATGTCGGGCGTGCTGCCCTCGACGTAGATCTTGCGCGAGTTGGGCAACGGCTGCACGGCGAGCGCGTCGACGTGGGCGTCGGCGGCGCTGAACTGGGCGGGTGGGTGGGGGGCGTTCATGGGCGTTCTCCAGAAAAGCGGGAGGGAGGCCCGTAGCTATGTGCAATGCCGCACACGACTCTCAGCCTTCCCTACGGCGGTATCAACCGCATCAGGTTCAAAGGGTATGTCTCACTCCCGCGCGGGAGACCCCTGGCAAGCGGCTCAAGGTAGCCGAAATGTGGAATAATTGCAAGGCAAGACCCCACCTAACTCATTGATTTTTAGGGAACCGCATGGACATCGAACAGGCGCGCTACAACATGGTGGAACAGCAGATCCGTCCCTGGGATGTGCTCAATCAGGACGTGCTGAACCTCCTGTTCAAAATCCGCCGCGAGGATTTCGTGCCGGAGGCGCACCGCGCGCTGGCTTTCGTCGACATGGAAATCCCGCTCGGCCACGGCCAGGCGATGTGGACGCCCAAGCTCGAAGCGCGCGTGATCCAGGAACTCGACATCCGCCCCACCGACCGCGTGCTGGAAATCGGCACTGGCAGCGGCTACCTCACCGCCCTGCTGTCCACGCAGGCCGCCGAAGTCGTCTCGGTCGAGATCGTTCCCGAATTCACCGCCACAGCCACGCAGAAGCTGCGCGCGCATGGCTTCGACAACATCCGGCTGCACACCGGCGACGCTGCCTGCGACTGGCCCGACGAGGCCGGCTTCGATGTCATCGTGCTGACCGGTTCGACCCCGCTGTTGTCGGAAGCGCTGCGCCGCCGCCTGACAGTCGGCGGGCGCCTGTTCGCCATCACAGGCGAAGCGCCGGTGATGCAGGCACAGCTGATCACCTGCACCGCGCCTGGCGCGTTCCGCAGCGTGACGCTGTTCGAAACCTGCGTGGCGCCGCTGCTGAACGCACCCCATCCCGCCGCCTTCGTGTTTTAAATCTCCCGCGCCATGCGCCAGCTTCGCCCCGCCGAACTCGCCACCTACCTGCAGACAGGCCATGCGCCAGTGCTGCTCGACGTGCGCGAACCGTGGGAATGGAACGTGTGCCGCCTGCCGGGCGCGATCCTGATTCCGATGCGCGATCTGCCCGCTCGCCTCAAGGAACTGGATAAAACTGCCGAAACAGTGGTCATCTGCCATCATGGGGTACGCAGCTACCATGCGGCCCGTTACCTGGAAACGGCAGGTTTCGGCGACGTCATCAATCTTTCAGGTGGCGTAGCCGCCTGGGCCGACGAAGTCGACCCGGCCATGCCGCGCTACTGAATGACCGATTTTTTGACTGGACCCGACATCAGTAGTGTCCGGTTAAATTGAGCCGCACAGGCTGTGAAGCCACTATCGATGCGGGTTTTGAGCGATTCATGGGTGTCCACGATTTGAATTTCAATTTGCACATTTGCGATGCTTCCGGGTTTGATGAACCTGGAGT